>CAYQNR010000007.1:0-61825 GCA_964418945.1 uncultured Desulfobacteraceae bacterium | reverse complement strand
TACCGTTCTAAGAGTGCTGGATAAGTCCAAAGGCTCGACTCAACAATAATTATCCTATTATTAAGTTACAACCACCTTTCATGTATCAATCTTATCAGAAGCAATCATTAGCTACACCGCAACATATTGCATAGGCCGGATCGCGACGAAAACCTGCAATCACTGCTATATTGGTCAGCATTCTATTGCTCTGAAATGATGGGATATCGAGGTGAGTCCGAGACGGGAATAGAAAAGGGAAAGGTTCATGTCGTAGCAAGATATACAAAAAATTAGGGAAAGATAAAAATGAAATTGAATTATTAAAGAGCGTCCCGCTTTTTACACAGCTTTCGGGGATTTGCTTGACAGCCTTTACGTGTGAGGAATATCATTGCTGCCGCAGACAGCGAGTTAAGAGGGACAAATATATTTTATAGGAGGTGAAAATGATTGATAAAATCGAGATCGACGAGGCGAAGAGGAAGAGGATAATAGATAAGGCAGGTCATCTGGCAGATGAACTCGCCTTTAAATACTATGCCTGTGCCCCTGGCACTTTCGCGGGAATATGTGAGGCGTTTAGGTCTGAGGGTATAGAGTTATTTTCACCTGAGACGCAAGAAGTTTTAACCATGGGAATGGTAGGGCTCCAGGGTGGGATAGGCATCACAGGAGTCGGGACATGTGGAGCTGTTAGCGCCGGGGCCTTTATTATAAGTCATGTAACTGGTATTACCACCGAGGAGTTAGCGAAAAATGTCAATCTTAATTATGCTATTGCTATTCCTGTCGTGACATACGTAGTCGACCGATTTGAGGAGGCATACGGCGCGATTGATTGCCTTAGATTACGGTATAATCGAGTTCAAAGGGCTTATGACCGTTGTGATCCCGATGCTAAGCTATATGAGACGCTTTTTGCTATGTACGAAAAGGAGAAGTGCGGAATTATGGCGGATGATTTCGAGGGGGGGCGTGACCAAATCCCCGTTGTGCGAGGTGCATGTTGGGCATGTGAGGGAATCTGCGATTTATTAGGGATGAAAATTGAAGAGCGGAAGGAGTTGCCGGCATTTGTACATGACCTGGACCCCGCGATAATGGAACCAAAGCTTAAGAAGGTCGTTGAGGCACTGAAAGAGCTGGATTTCGCACGACCTCACGAGAAGATTTCCTACCGGGAGTATTGGGATTTAAAGCTTAAAGGAAAAAAGGGATTAGAAGACAGCAGGCTGGGCTCAATAAGCGCCCCGGAGATGTAAACACATATTATGAAAGGGGGGGATAGTAAATATTCATAAAAAGGGGTAGGAATGTATCGGTTTATCTTACCAGGATGATAAGAAGTGATGGTCTAATGGAGAAACGGGCGCTCTTTAAGAATTTAGTAATTTTGAGGGTGTGGCAATATAATTAATCGTTAAAGATCGTCCCGCTAGCCGCTCATTGACTATGTACGCTCACATAATGAGGAGGAGTCCGACATTTAACGAGTCGATGCAGTGGATTTGCTATCTGTGTGTTTATTGGGGTTATAATCAATATATTTTTGAATCTTGGATATTAAGCCATATATACTGCATAACCGCAAACCACTGATCTCTGCGTTAGAGCGAATGATGAATATGATCTAAACATGGGTCAACTAAAGACTTGACTCCATTTACATTTACTGGAAACTGCAGGAATTACGGTGGCCAGAGACCTGGTGAGCATCGTGACAGAGGCTCGAAAAATCACACACAAACCAAATTAAAGAAAATGCAATATAGTTCTCATGAATTGCTTGTCGTGGGAGGGGGCCTTGCCGGCAATAGCGCTGTTGTTGAGGCCGGCTTGCTTGGCGTAAATATCGGGTGGATTTCCAAAATATATCCCATCAGGTCCCATTCCGGACAGGCCCAGGGCGGCGTAAATGCCGCACTTGGCAACAATCCGGATGGCAGGAATGACAGCCCGGAAAGACACGCATACGATACAGTAAAAGGAAGTGATTTCCTGGGGGACCAGGATGCAATAGAGATTATGACGGGCGAAGCCCCTCAGAGAGTAATTGAGATGGAACATATGGGCTGTTACTTTTCAAGGACTGATTCAGGGAGCATTGCCCAGAGACCTTTCGGAGGCGCAGGATTCCCGAGGACATGCTACGGTTCCGATAGAACAGGACATTTTTTACTTCATACGCTTTTTCAGAAATATCTTACATTAAAAGAGAATATAACCCTGTATGATGAATTTTATGTTACTGGACTCATCATTGACGATAAGGTTTGCAAAGGCGTTATATGCTTCAATTTGCGCACAGGAAAGCCGGAGCCCATACTCGGTCATGCCGTAATCTTTGCAACCGGGGGATCCGGAAGGATATTCGGGAAAACCACGAATTCTTACAGCTCCACCGCACTGGGTATAACGATTCCATACTGGGAGGGCATACCCATAAAGGATATCGAGTTCTTTCAATTTCATCCCACTTCCATAATTGGGAAAAATATTTTGATAACCGAAGGTGCGAGAGGTGAAGGGGGTTACTTATATAACGGTTTAGGCGAGAGATTTATGGAAAGGTATGCACCCAATTATATGGAGATTGCGCCCAGGGATGTTGTATCCAGATCCATAACCACAGAGATTAAAGAAGGCCGCGGTATTGATGGAAAGGACTTCGTTTTTCTCGATTTGAGGCATCTCGGTGCGAACAATATTAAGGAAAGACTTCCCGGGATAAGAGAGATATGCCTTGAATTCGTGGGTATTGATCCGATTGACGAGCCGATACCTGTGCTTCCCGCCGCTCACTACACTATGGGCGGCATAGATGTTGACGCAGACTGCAAGACCATTATTGAGGGATTTTATGCTTGCGGCGAGTGCGCCTGCGTAAGCGTGCATGGGGCAAACCGGCTTGGCGGCAACTCGCTGCTGGAATGTATCGTGTTCGGCGCCAGGGCCGGATACCTGGCAGGTACTGCGGTAAAAGGCAAGGGAAAGCCGAAGGAAAACGGCTGCGTTAAAAAGGCCATCAAAATGAAGGAAACTGAACTTGAAGAGCTTTATAACCGAGCGGGTACGGAAAATCAATACGAAATAGCGAATGAACTTCACAAAATATTGGATGCAAAGGTGCAGATTTTCAGAAATGAAGAGGACCTTACATCCGCATTAGAAGAGATCAGGAAATTAAAAAATAGGTTTTTAAATATCAGGTCAGTCAGCAAGGTGAATATATTTAATTTTGATAAGACATGGACCCTGGAAATAAAGGCAAATCTCGATATTGCAGAGATAATTACACTGGGTGCGATTAAACGCAATGAATCCAGGGGAGCGCATTTCAGGATTGATTTTCCGAATCGCGACGACCAGAAATGGTTGAAACATACCATTGCAAAATACACGAAAGACGGACCGGAGCTGTCCTACAGGCCCGTGAATATTACAAAATGGAAGCCGGAGGAGAGGGAGTATTAAAATAGTTATTTACAAAGTATTTCGATTCGATCCGGAAACGGATAAAAAACCACGCTTTGATGAGTTCCAGGTTCCGGTCGGACCAGATACCACGGTACTTGAATGCCTGATTTATATCTTTGAAAATCTTGATGCCAGCCTGGCATACCGCTATGCCTGCAGGGCGTCGGTGTGCGGTTCATGCGCAATGAAGATAAACGGTCGCTTCAGGCTTGCCTGCCGCACACTTGTAAAGAACCTAAAGTCGAATACAGTAATTGTTGAGCCTCTCGCTAATCTCCCGGTGATAAAAGACCTGGTTGTGGATATGGATGATTTTTATAACAAATATGAAATCATAAAGCCGTATCTTGTACCCAGGGAAATCCGCAATGTAAAAAAAGAATTCCATCAATCCCCTGACATGCGTAGAAATTTAGATGGTCTTGTGGAATGTATCTTATGCGGTGCATGTTATGCATCCTGTACCATGTGTCACTGGGATCCGGATTTTCCAGGTCCTTCCGCCCTGCTGGCAGCATGCGCCAGGCTCATGGATAACCGGGATAATTACGGGAGAGAGCGTATCCTTGAATTGATCTCCGAATCCGGAATATGGCGCTGCCATACGGAGCTGAACTGCACTGAGGTTTGTCCGAAGGATCTGAGCCCAACGGAGGCGATCAATTATTTAAAGAGAGAGGCCTTTAAATACCATTTTATCTCGAAGAGGAAAAAAGAGCTGAAGCGAATGGAGAAGAATGCAGGTGCTTCCCATGCCGCAATATCCGCTCATCAAGCACTCGACGAGCCTGTAGTAGACAGGAGAAATTTCTTAAAAAATGTGGTGATGGGCGGAGCAGGAATTATATTAGCCGGCATATTGGGAATATTTTCAATGGTCCTTCTCAGAAAGCAGGCGCGTGGGTGGGTTAACAAGTGGATTGAGATCAAGAATTTCCCGGAACTCATTCCTGGAAGGCCCGTTGAAGTTATCTATAACAAGCAGAAGTGGGAGAAAGGGATACTTAAATCCTACCCCCGGAGGTCCTATATTATTTTAAATGAATCCGGCGAGATCAACGCGATTGATCCCACCTGCACGCATCTCGGCTGCATATGCTACTGGGATGAATCAATACGGATGTTTCTATGCCCGTGTCATGGCGGTGCTTTTGATATAAATGGAAATGTGACTTTGGGGCCGCCGCCGAAACCCCTTGAGCGGCTGGACGTGGAAGTTCGGGGAAACCGTTTATACATTCGCAGCAAAAAAACATAAGACATGACGTCGAATAAAAAAATATGGATAGATGAGCGCCTGCGGCTGGATTTTCTCAGGGAAAAGATATTGTACAAGCCGCTCTCCGAAGACATTGGGTGGTGGTGTACGCTGGGTGCAGTATGCCTGTTCCTGTTGATATCACAGGTGGCAACCGGTCTTGTCCTGGCATTAAACTATGTGCCTGTCATAGACAGGGCTTTTTCAAGCGTGGAATATATTCAAAATGAAATGTCATTTGGATGGCTCATCAGGGGTATGCACTTTTGGGGCTCCAACATGATGCTGGTCGCGGTCTTTGTCCATATGATGCGCGTATACTTCCATGCCGGATATAAAAAACCGAACGAGCTTACATGGGTGGCCGGGGTTTTCCTGATTATATTTACTGCTGCCATGGCCCTCACCGGGTATATTCTCCCATGGTCGGATATTTCCTATTGGGCCGCTACAATACTTTCAAGGTGTTTTGACTACATTCCTGTTTTCGGCTCACTTATCGCAAACATCCTTGGGGGGAAAGACCCCGGGGGTATAGCCATAGGGCGATACGCCGTATTGCACATGCTGGTTATCCCAGCCATTTTTGCGGGTTTTACGATCATACATATTATCCTTATCCAAATTCACGGCGAAAAAGGGCCGCCACCAAAAGAGGGAAAAGAGACTGGAACGCGTCCATTTTACCCCGATCAGCTCTCAAAGGATGTGGTAGTGGTTTTAATCGCCTTTCTTGTTTTGATAATCCTTGCCCGATTCGCCGGTGTACCAAAGGGCAAAGCTGCTGCCCCATTAGCGGAGATAAATTCCGTTCCTAAACCTGAATGGTTCATTCTCTTCGGCTACGAATTGCTGAAGATGTTCAAAGGGAAATGGATCATTCTGGCTATTACCCTGGCTCCGATCTCAGGATTTTTACTCTTATTGTTTTTACCTTTCTACGACAGGAATCCAGAAAGGGCCTACGCAAAAAGGCCAATAGCAATGGCTACGGGAGTGTCAGCGCTGTTGGTCTTGATATACCTTACCCTGGTTGCCCATGTTTCGAGCCCAATCCCGGGCAGGTTTTTTGCGCCGGACCGTCCCCTTAAGATAAAAGAACTTGCCGGGATGGCCTTGTTCGAAAAGAATGTCTGCAGCTCTTGCCACAGTATAAGGGGCATTGGCATGAAGAATGCTCCCGACCTATGGAAAGTTGGGGCAAAGCGAGATAAGGACTACCTGATAAAGCTTTTGAAAGATCCGGATAGCGTTCTCGGAAAGGGAAAGATGGTAAAATATTATATGGACGATATTGATCTCGAAGCATTGGCCGATTACCTGAAAAGCCTTGATTTCATGCATTATCATTCTAAGATGATCGAGCCATCCGTATTTCGGAATGCATACAAGAGATATAGGTCCGATTTTTAAGGCCCTATTCAAGAATAGGCGTAAACCATAACGATTGATATTATAATTTTCAAAGGAGTATGAATGATGAAAGGGGATAATAAACAGGAGCCATTCAAAAGGGACGTATTTTCGCTAAACGAATGGCGATCCACCCAAATAGGCATGTGGGCATGGGTATTACAGAGATTTACCGCCCTGGGGATAATCGTTTTTATCGTACTTCATCTCGTATATCCTTATCAGGTATTAATACAGACGGTCTTGGTGTTTGCAGTTTGCTTTCATGCGGTTTTGGGCCTGCGCGTGATTGTGCTGGACGTCAGCAGGAGGGTTGTATTGCAGAAGGTTCTTTTCACAACCCTTTTACTGCTCGGCGCAATTGCATTCATAATAATATTAAAAACGCGAATTTTTTATTTTTAATTCTCAATTTAAATCGAGGAGGGAATATCTAAATGGATGTTGTCCAGGCAATAAAGGAAAGAAAAAGCATAAGGGCCTTCAAGCCGGACCAGGTGCCCCTGGACCTGCTGAAAAAGATTCTTGAGAATGCGATGCGTGCCCCTTCGTGGGCGAATACCCAGCCCTGGGAATTTGCAGTGGTTACGGGTAAAAAACTTAAGGGGATACAGGAGGCTTTTGTAAAGCGGGGCGCGGCTGCCATGCAGAATTCGCAGTCCGAAGTAGCCCGGCCTTATGATTTTCCCGAACCATATTCTTCGCGCATTAAAAAAATGCAGACCAAGGAAAGGCGCGGCCGTACCACCGAGATGAAACCGGAAGAAATGGAAGAGCGGATGTTGATCAATTTCCGCAATTACGGCGCAACAACCTGCATCTATTTGTTGATTGATAAAAATTACCTGCAGCAGGAAAAAGGCATCAACGTCTGGGGAATGTATGATTCCGGCTCCGTAGTTCAGAATATCATGCTTTTGGCCGTGAATTACGGATTGGGAACTATCGCGCAAGCCATGGCGGTAGTATATCCTGATATTATTCATAAAGAACTGGGTATCCCGCAAGATAAACTTATTGGACTTGGCATTGCTATCGGCTATCCGGATTGGGATAACGAAATAAACAAAGACTTCCGTGACAGGGAGCCTCTGGACACTATGGCCAAATTTTTTGGATTTTAAGAAAGCATTATCAAATGAGCTTCTTCTTTTAAACTTCAGGAACACGCCATTCTATTTAAGAGAGACCGTGTGTTCCTGCGCTTCA
Source organism: uncultured Desulfobacteraceae bacterium (assembly GCA_964418945.1). Classification (GTDB taxonomy): domain Bacteria; phylum Desulfobacterota; class DSM-4660; order Desulfatiglandales; family HGW-15; genus CAYUYB01. Next base: position 54,486 of record CAYQNR010000007.1, on the reverse strand, counting down.
TGATGGTAAACGGTTGGGCACTTGTTGAAAGACGGGTGACTGGCCCGAATAAAAAGAGGGAGAGGGGAAGGGAGCAAGTTGTGGCAAGTGATCTGCAGATTACAATACTGCCAAATTCACAAATCAAGGTTTGACCCCATTTTCAGAATGCGTTAGCATAGTTGTATCTGACTATTTATTGACATTCAAGAGGCTTTTTCCTATTCTTGACCTGCCGAAAAGCGAGCTATTATCAAATTCTCCTCTACTTGGCTTGTCAAAAAGCAAGTTCTTGGTGCACCAGGCGAGGCTAGCGAGCTCCAGTTGGTTGAAAAGTCAAGCTGGAAAGTTATCCGACCCTCAGCAACGGGTTTCGCATCTATGCGGGTAATTGTATGGGTCAAGCGGAAACAGGGAGGCAGCTAGTATGACATCTGTTATTAAGTATTATGAGGGGATCGACTCGGTTGCCGTAATCGGCAACTATCTGCCCCGCCAGTGCGGTATCGCAACCTTCACTACCGATCTTGTTGAGGCCTTATCGGCAGAAGCGTCCGACATAAACTGCTGGGCGGTTGCCATCAATGACAAACCCGAGGGATATGCATATCCTGAAAAAGTGCGCTTTGAGATCAATCAGAACAAACTTACCGATTACAGTGTCGCATCGGAGTTTCTCAATATCAGTCAAGTTGATATTGTCTGTGTGCAGCATGAATACGGTCTTTTCGGGGGCCCTGCCGGCAGCCATCTGCTGAAACTTCTTGGAGAGATTCGCATGCCGGTCGTGACAACGCTGCATACGGTTCTGAGAGATCCCGCCCCGGAATATCGTGAAGTCATGTGCAAGCTGTCTGATCTGTCCGACAAACTGGTGGTGATGAGCCGGAAGGCCTTTGATTTCCTTAAAGATATCTATGCGGTGCCCGAGGAGAAAATTGCCTTTATCCATCACGGCATTCCGGATACGCCTTTTATTGATCCCAGCTTCTACAAAGACAAGTTCGGCGTGGAAGGCAAAAAGGTGCTGCTCACATTCGGCCTGCTTTCCCCAAATAAGGGCATTGAAAATGTGCTGCAGGCACTTCCGTCCATCACTAAAAAACACCCTGATGTTACTTATATTATCCTGGGAGTAACACATCCGCATATTTTGAAAGCGCATGGGGATGCATACCGTATCAGCCTGCAGCAGCTCGTGCGCAGACTCGATATCGGCGAGCATGTCATCTTTCAAAACCGGTTTGTCACACTGAAAGAATTGTGTGAGTTTCTCGGCATCGCCGATATTTATGTAACCCCCTATCTTGAAGAAGCCCAGATTACTTCCGGGACGCTCGCCTATGCCATGGGAACCGGCAAAGCCGTCATTTCAACCCCGTACTGGTATGCGACCGAGATGCTTGCCGAAGGGCGGGGAAGAATTGTTCCATTCAACAACCCTGATGCCATGGCGGAACAAATCATCGACCTTCTGGACAACGATATCGACCGGCATGCGATGCGCAAAAAAGCGTATACATTTTCTCGCGAGGCGATCTGGAAGGAGGTATCCCGAAGATATCTCGAGGTTTTCAGCGAGGTTCAGCTCGAACGTGCCCGGCACCCCCGCCCCCGGCACCTATATATTGAAAACATCAAAGCCATCACAAATTTCGAGCTCCCGGAAATGAAGCTTGATCACCTGAAAACACTTACCGATGATACGGGCATTTTGCAGCATGCCAACTATACCATTCCCGATCGCACCCATGGCTACTGCACCGATGATAATGCCAGAGCGCTACTGGTTGCCGCCATGGGTCAAAAACACCTGCCAACAGACGGCTTGAGACATGATTTTCTCAGCGGTCATTATCTCGGATTTCTTCTGTATGCCTATAATGAAAATAATGGGCGCTTTCGCAATTTTATGACTTATTCGCGGCAGTGGATGGAGGAGATCGGGCCCGAGGATGCGCATGGCAGAGCACTCTGGGGCCTTGGCAAAGCTGTGGCTCTTCTTGACAATCCCGGACAGCTGGCAATGAGCACGAATCTCTTTAACCAGGCACTGAAAGCTGCCGAGCACTTTAATTCGCCCCGCGCCATCGCTTTTACCCTGGTTGGAATTCATGGCTACCTGTATAGATTTGGAGGCGACAGTGATGTGCGCAGGATCCGGGAAGTTCTTGCCGACAGGCTTTTCAATCAGTTCAAGAACAATGCAACGAAAAGCTGGCCCTGGCTTGAAAACACTTTGAACTATGCCAACGGCAAGCTGCCCCATGCCCTGCTCCTATCCGGCCAATGGATACAACGTAGCGATATGATCGATATGGGACTCAGATCCCTCAAGTGGCTGCTTGCCATCCAGACCGAAAAAGGCCACTTTGTGCCGATCGGCAATAACGGGTGGTATGAACAGGGCGGCCTCAAAGCCCGTTTCGACCAGCAGCCCATCGAGGCTAATGCCATGATCGAAGCCTGTGTCGAAGCTTTTAACATCACCCGGGACAAAACATGGATCGACGATGCGGTTATGTGCTTTAACTGGTTTCTCGGACACAACGACCTGAATATGCCGCTCTATGATCCCAAGACCGGCGGCTGCCGCGACGGGCTGATGGCGGACGGCATCAACCAGAATGAAGGCGCCGAATCGTCCCTGGCCTGGCTGCTTTCGCTGATGACATTGCAGAAGCTCTATGCCGACGAAATTTTAAACCAGCCGTTGTCACAGAAAACCGATTAACAAAAGGATCAGGCTGGAAAAACAGAAAGAGGTCATGCAAGGGGATGTGTTAACTCATGATGTAAAGAATTCTTATCTAAAGGCAGCCCATCGTATGATTGCAGCTGTTGAGCTTGAAAATCATATAATAATTGAAACTTCCGATGCGGTTCTTGTCTCACGGCGTAATAGGGTTCAGGAAGTTATTTGGGCGAGGATGATATCGTACGATTTGAGGATGTTTATGGCTATTGCTTTCAATTAAAGCAACAGTAGAATCGGGTGTATGGAAACACCAGTCCAATTAACCCAAAAACAAATGTAAATCAGGAAATACAATGAATATTAAAATAATAGATCTCATGACTCAAAGCGGAATAAAGTTTGGTACAAGTGGAGCAAGAGGTCTTTCAGATCGTATGAGCGATTTTATTTGCTATGCCTATACTCGTGGTTTTTTGCAATATCTTCAAAAAAGCGGCAAGGACACCGGTAGTGGAAGCAAAGTTGCCATTGCGGGGGACCTGCGGTCTAGCACTGATCGCATTATGCAAGCTGTTGGTAGTGCAGCCGTTGATATGCAATATGAAGTTATAAACTGCGGAAAAATTCCATCACCAGCCATTGCATTATATGGCCTGGAGAAAAAAATTTCAACGGTTATGGTGACTGGCAGTCATATCCCTGATGACCGCAATGGTATAAAATTTAATACAGCAACAGGAGAGATAATAAAAGATGATGAGACAGGGATCAAACAACAGCAGATAATTATTGGTGACGATCTATTTGATAAGCATGGCCGCCTTTTGGCGAGAACCGGTCCAGATAATTGGACAGTCAATGATGATGCGGCTGAAATGTATGCCCAGCGCTATCTGGATTTTTTCTCTTCTACTGCACTATCTGGTAAGAAAATTGGTCTTTATCAACATTCCGCAGTGGGACGTGATATTCTTTTTAATATTTTTAAAGGCCTTGGAGCAGAGGTTACAAAGCTCGGATTTTCAGATAAATTTATACCTGTTGATACTGAGGCGATCAGGGAAGAAGATGAAAGGCTGGCAAAAGAGTGGATTCGGCAGTACAGTTTTGATGCCATAATTTCAACTGATGGAGACGGCGATCGTCCGCTCATTAGTGATGAAAAGGGGATGTGGCTGCGTGGTGACATTGCAGGGATCCTGTGTGCGCATTTCCTTGGCTCTGATTCGATCAATATACCGGTAAGTTGTAACAGCGCAGCAGAAAAATGTGGTTTTTTTAAAGAGGTACGAAGAACACGAATCGGCTCTCCATATGTCATTGCCTCTATGTTGGATGCCGTTAATGCCGGCTTTGGGGCGGTTGTGGGCTATGAAGCAAATGGCGGATTTTTGACCGCTTCTGCCATTGAAGTAAATGGAAGAACTTTGAAGGCCCTGCCTACCCGTGATGCTGTTATAGTGCAGATTGGGATAATGATACTGGCAGAGAGTGCCGGTAAAACAATATCAGAACTGGTTGCAGATCTCCCCGCGCGTTTTACAACCAGTGACCGGATCAAGGATTTTCCCTTGGAAGAAAGCGCATTCATCCTTGCGCATTTTTCAAGTGGTGATGTCCGCCGAGACAATGAAAACATTGAAAAGGTCTTTGGCTCTCTGTGCGGAAAGGTTGCCTCAGTTGATCACACCGACGGTGTACGTATTAACTTTAAGAATAGCGAAGTGGTTCATCTGCGCCCCTCAGGAAATGCTCCGGAATTTCGTTGCTATAATGAGGCGGGAAGCCAACAGCGGGTTAAAGAGATGAATATGGCATGCATAGATGTGCTTGAGGGTATGAGGAGGCATGTTAGGTGAGACGACACTCCGCGTGCTTTCATGGAAAAGCTGAAGATATGAGTCATTACAGAAATCTCTCGATGAGAAGGTCACATATTTTTCTTCTTGGGAAACGAAATGCTGAACCGTGCGCGAGTTACCCTAAAAAGTGCGCTTTGAGATCAATCAGAATGAAGGCGCCGAATCGTTTCTTGCCTGGTTGCTGTCGCTGATGACATTGCAGAGGCTCTATGCCGACGAGATTTTAAATCAGACGTTGTCACCAAAAACCGATTAACAAAAAAGGATCAGCTATGCATGTCGCAATGCTTTCGCCCATTGCCTGGCGCACACCGCCGCGACATTATGGGCCATGGGAAAATGTGGCGTCACTATTGACCGAAGGGTTGGTAGGTCACGGTCATGATGTTACGTTATTCGCAACCGCGGATTCGCGAACCAGCGGCACGCTGCATGCCGTTTGCCCGCGGGGTTATGAAGAAGACCGCTCACTCATACCAAAAGTATGGGAGTGCCTGCACATTTCGGAACTCTTTGAGCATGCCGATGCATACGACATGATCCACAACCACTTTGATTTTCTGCCTCTGACTTATACCGGCCTTACCACAACCCCGGTAGTGACAACCATTCACGGCTTTTCATCGCCCGGGATTTTGCCGGTTTATAAAAAATACAACGGCAAAGGATTCTATGTTTCCATCAGCGATGCCGACCGATCTCCGGATCTTGATTATATTAAAACCATCCATCACGGCATTGATATCAAACAGTTTGATTTTCAGCCCGGCCCGGATGATTATTTGCTTTTTTTCGGGCGCATCCACCATGACAAGGGTGCCAGAGAGGCCCTTGAAATTGCCAGTGCCTGCAATAAGAAGCTGATATTGGCGGGAATTATCCAGGACCAGGCTTACTATGACCAATATGTCGCCCCTCACATAGACAACGACAAGGTGATTTATGCCGGCAGTGCCGGGCCCGCTGAACGCAACCAGCTGCTAGGCAAAGCATATGCGCTTCTGCATCCCATAAATTTTGACGAGCCTTTCGGACTGTCGATTATAGAGTCCATGGCTTGCGGTACCCCAGTGATCGCCTTTGATAGGGGCAGCATGCCTGAACTTATCGAAAACGGCAAAAGTGGTTTTTTGGTCAACAACGTGGACGAGGCCATTGAAACTGTTGCACGTATTAAAGAGATTGACCGTGCAACCTGTCGTCGCCATGTTGAACGGCATTTCACAGTCGATCGCATGATCAATGAATACATAAAAGTCTATGAAATGATTCTTGACTCTGAAAAACTGTAGAGTGGCCTCGAAAAATTTGGAACAGATAGCCGGTACCGGCGCCCCAAGATTTTAAAATGATTTTACAGGACAGACCTCTATGAAAATTCATAATCCAATAATAACACGGTCTAAAAAAAACCCCATACTTACAATAAAGGATGTGCCGTATCCTGTCGCTACCGTTCACAATGCAGGCATGGTCAAACACAACGATCGTTACATTATGCTTTTCAGGTCGCATCTGCTAAACGGGCGCTCCATCATCGGCAGGGCCGACAGCGAGGACGGTTTTTCATTCACGGTTCATCCCAAACCCTTTCTTGTCCCTTCAACGGACAATGTTTTTGGCGAATATGAGGCGTTCGGAGTGGAGGACCTCAGAATTTGCCCCGTGGAGGGAGAGTACCTGCTGACCTATAGCGCCTATTCCCGTCACGGCGTACGGATTGCCCTGGCGCGCACCAGAGATTTTGAAAAAGTGGAACGGATTGCGCTGATCACCCCGGCCGACCTCCGCAACGTGGTCATTTTCCCTGAAAAGTTCGGCGATCGGTACGTGCGTTTGGACCGGCCGCATTCCGAAATTTCGCCCTGGTCGATCTGGATTTCCTATTCTCCCGACCTGGTTCACTGGGGCGATTCCCGGGTGATTATGAAGCCGGTGGCCTATCACTGGGATGAAATGAAAATCGGGCCCGGCGCACCGCCATTTAAAACCGACAAAGGCTGGCTTCATATTTACCATGGCGTCTTTAAGACGATGTCCGGAACAGTGTATCGCCTCGGCGCGGCCCTGCATGACCTTGATGATCCGGCCAACATCATCGGCGTTTCCGATCAGTGGATATTGCAGCCTGAGGATCCTTGGGAGGTAAATGGCTATGTGCCCAATGTTGTTTTTTCCTGCGGCGCTGTTCCGGAAGGGGACGGTACGGTAAAAATATACTGGGGCGGCGCGGATACGGTCATGTGCGCCGGAACGGCACATATTGATGACCTTGTGCAGTTATGTCTCACAAAAAAACGGCCGCCGATGTAGGCTGCTATCAGATGGCATAATTTATTAGTGAGCCAGTGATATGGATGAAAAAAAACGGCTAAAGCCAAATGTTAAAAGAAAAAAGAAGAAAATTCAGGGCGACCCTTCACGCGTTATAACCCGCCTTCATATTCCCAGCGGGGCGCATCGCATACCCAAAATCATTCAACGCATAGTGGACTTGCCTGACACGACGGCCGAAGATCTTCTTGCACAAATAATGCTTGATTTTTCCGAGCGGCACAAAGACATCAGACGCGTTTTTGAGCGTAGCCTGAATGAGGTAAGAGATCATGTTCCTCGGGATGCCGTGCTAAGCGAGACTAAAAGGGCTCTCATCGGGGCCTATTTTACCATGGAGTACTCCATAGAATCGGCTGCCCTTTTTAACCCTTCAATCGTCCTCCACCCTGATCAAGGCGATCTGGACGAAGGCAGCTTGCGCTTTATCATGAGCCTGAGGGCAATCGGCGAAGGCCATGTGTCCTCTATTGTATTTCGAAGCGGCGTCCTTGACCGGGACAATACGTTTATCTTCGACCCGACCAGCGATTATGTCGAGAGGCCGGACATCCGTTTAAATCAGGTTTACGACCGGCATCTCTTCCAGCTGAAGCTCAATGAAATGGAGGCCGCCAATGAGGCAACGGCGCATATTCTTGACCAGTTGCCGGAAGATTTCACCTATAATGAATTAAAAGAAAAAATCGGAGCGCTTCGCGCAAGCCCCATTTTCTCTGAGGAGCGCCAGAACCAAACCTTCGAAACCATGTACTGGCTTGCCAACTCCAATTATGAGATGAATTTCCGACCCGATCACCGAATATCCGAACGGGTTATCTTTCCCGTTTCGGAAAACGAAAGCAGCGGCATTGAAGACGCCCGGTTCGTGCAATTTTTTGATGACAACGGCGAAGTGACCTATTATGCGACCTATACGGCTTATAACGTTTTTACAATCCTCCCGCAGCTGATTGAAACAAAGGATTTTATCAAATTTAAAGTTATTACGCTCAACGGCAAAGCAGTAAAAAACAAGGGCATGGCTCTTTTCCCGCGCAAAATTGACGGCAGCTACGTTATGCTTTCCCGCCAGGACGGTGAAAATAATCATATCATGTTCTCAGACAATATCCATTTCTGGCAGGAGTCCAAAATCATCCAGGAGCCCACACGTCCCTGGGAATTTATTCAGATCGGCAACTGCGGCTCACCCCTGGAAACCGATAAAGGCTGGATCGTACTCACCCACGGTGTCGGGCCCATGCGTCAGTATTGCATCGGCGCCATGCTGCTTGATCTTGAAAATCCGGCAAAAATCATCGCCCGCCTTAAAGAGCCGTTACTTGCACCGCGTGAGGAAGAGCGCGAGGGGTATGTCCCCAATGTCGTTTATACCTGCGGCGCGATTTTCCACAATAGCGACCTGGTCATTCCCTATGGCATGTCTGATATTTCATCCGGCATAGCAACTGTTAAAGTAAGCGAACTAATTGACTGCATGCACACGGTAGCTTAATGGTTCTAGTGTTGGCGTTCATGAAGCCCATGTGATAGCACTTTTTATATTACTTTATAGAAACCATTTTTCACCGTGAGATGTTAATTCGGATTTTTCCATATCATTCAATACTGTGATCACTGCTATTTATCCAAGATTATTACTATTCTAAAAGTCCTTTGATATTCATTTCATATTTTAAACAACAGTAAAGAGTTCTAAAGGCCCGATAAAACTCTTAATCTGGAAAGTATTTCAAATAGACCTGAAATGATTTGCGGATCAGGATAAATTAGAATCTCAGTTAAATAAATTGAAGTATATACAATCAAGCACTAGTTACACAAAAATACATGGGTGGTGTTTATCAGTCACATCCGTTTAAAAATTCCGCTGTCATTTTATCAAGGTCGTAATATTCTTTATCCCACATCTTGTTCCATCTAAGATATATATTGATTGGCGTATTTCCGGATATGGTGACCGCCCAGGACATGGAACTGCCTGATCTTTTTCATGGTGATGGGAGAAAAGATACCGATGGGCAGATAGATGATTGTTTTGGCGTGTCTGGCAGCCATGCTTTGGCACCATCCGGAAGGGGGGTCGCCTGCCACATAGATAACGTGTTTTTCAAGACAATAGTCGATGGCGGCCATGAGCAGTCTTTCCGGCTTGTTTCTTGCCTGGTTAAAATAGGGATCTTTCCATATATCATAGACCCTCATGGGGGGATAGGTAAGCATGAACCCCCCGTACTGACATCTGCTGATTCCCGGCCCGTCCATGACCTCGCCCGCGGGAGTGCTGTAAAAGGACATGTCCGATTCCTGATCGTGCTCTCCCAGCCAGGTTACCTTCCAGGGAAAATCCTCTTTGCCTCTTTTATCAGGGAGATCTGTATCAAAGATAACCACAACGGAACCGGCCTTTCCTCTTAACGGCCGGTTTTCCCTGACATAGATCTTTCCCCTGTATAATTCTCTCATGGTCTGCCTGATGTCCAGACCGTCCATCAAGGAGCTTTCAAAGGGGACTACCCTGCTGTTCTCTTCGGATTTTATCTCCAGGCCGCGTTTCATGACATGCCGGCCATAATCCTCGATGACGATGTCTTCCGGCGGATAAGAGCAGATATACAGGCCATTAAAATCTCTTTTCCATTCACCGGGAGTCTTTTCGCGCCTTTTCCCCTTTACCGGCACGGGTACCAGACGTCTTCGAAAGGTCTTAATTCTCCTGTGGAATCTGATCCTCTTCTGGTCAATAAAGAGGTCTTCTCCTCTCAACCGGATCACGGGAATATCCGGAGAATCATCCTGCCACGGGTACTCGCTTCCCTTTTCCCATACCTCATAGGCAAAATTATCATCCACAGCCCCCCTGCCGGCGACCACGATCTGGTAAAAATCCGGTACAAGGCCGCCCGAAAGGAGCGTATAGTTCCTGGCAAATCTGTAGAGAAGTCTTATCTGGTTCCGTGATAATTCCTCCTTGTCGTTTTTCCACAGGTTTTGCCGGGCTGTTTTTATTAAAAGGTTGTTTATCTTCAGCCTGTCCGGTGGTTTGCTTTTTTCCCCGGTCCTGAAGCGCTCGTACTTTCCGGCCAGGAAAGGCATCTCACTGAGGACTTCCCTGCTGGATTCCCTGTCCAGATGAGACAAACCCACCCCTTTCCGGTGTATTCTCCCGATGACTTCGGTCTGAGGCCGGTCAAGCATGTCCAGGATACCGGGGAGATGATACAGCCCTCCCACAAACAATACCCTCCGGCCTCCCCGGTTGAGCTGTTGAAGGTGGTATGCCATGGTCTTTTCCCTGAGCCTGTCCTGGTCAGGACGGGGATCATTCTTATAGGTGCGAAGGTAGGCCCGGCAATACATGAAATGACCGATCTTGGTAATGGCATAGGGATCAGGCATGGCGGAAAGATCTATGGGATAGTCCTCGGAATCGCGGTCAATAAAATGGACGGGGATATTGTGCTCAAGGGCCAGTCTCACCGACTCGACCTGCCCGTCGGTGGGTTCTATTAACAGGTATATAAAGGTGCCATCCTTTTCTTCATAGTGGACCACGGAGATATGTGGAAGCCTCTTTATACCCTGGGTTATCTTTGATCCCAGGGTGCTGGGAAATTCCACCGCCACATGATCCGGCCGGAATTCCTCGAATTGTCGCCTTACCTCAAGGGCGAATTCCATGCGGTTATGAAGTACGGGAACAAGGCGTATATTATTCCATTCAATCTTTTCATTCCTCATAGTCATCTTCCATGACATCATGAAAATATTCCGCGGCAATGTTATCCAGGATCATGGTGGCGGACTCTTTCATGTACTCCAGGACTTTTACCTTTCGCTGGGATGATTTCATGCGTTCCCCGCTGCCATAGAGTCTTTTGAGGGCGTATCTGGCGATATTTATCCCGTCTCTCACGGAATATCGTTCATTGGCATCGTGTGAGGCCTGCAGAAAATCCACCACGTATTCCAGCACCTCTTCGTCGGCAAAGGGGAGATTGGTCTTCAGGATAAGGAGTTCCTCGTCCCTATCAGGAAAATCAATGAATATTTTGGGCTGGAGCCGGGTATGGATATAGTCCGGCAGCTCAAAGGTGCTGGCATCATCATTCATGGTGGTGCAGAGACGAAAGTCGGGGTGGGCCTTTATCTTTATGCCCGCCACAATGGATTCCACATATCTCCTGTTATCCATAAGGGGGGCCAGGGATGCCCAGCTCTTTTCACTCATCCTGTTTCCTTCATCAATAACTGCAACGCCTCCTTTGATCATCGCGGAAACCACGGGACTTGCCATATACCTTATTTTCCCGGCCTCGGAAACAACAGGGGTAATGATAAGATCCTCGGGCCTGGTGTCCATGGTTGCCTGAAAAAGATACACGGGTTTATTCAAAGTGCGTCCGGCATGATAGGCCAAGGTTGTCTTGCCCACCCCGGGTTTTCCCAGCAGCCGGGGATTCAGGGGCAGATCATCTTCGCCGATAACAAACCATGCGGCCAGCACCTGGGTAATCAGATCGTCCTGTCCCACCCATTGCACAGGGATCTGGTCCGGCTGGGCAAGAAATATTTCGATCCCATCAATAATGACTTTCTCCATAGGGTTATCTCCTTTGAAACCTGCTTTTATAAAATACAATTATATCATAAGAGGCAAACAATACACAAAGTAGAAAATTTTGTTTCATCCGGTTAATGAGTACGTAAAGAAGTAAGAGATTAAGACTTATTATAGGTGTCTTAATGGCCCATGGGGTCAAGGGGTGATTATTTTGTTTTTAAGATTTTCCCTCGAATCCTCGAATCCTAACCTAATACGTGTCTTCTTGACAAGAGCGGGCGTGAGCAAAGGGCTGTCCCTTTTCTCCGTTCCGGATCTCCCGGGCTGGTCATTTCAAGGAGTTACGGCCGTGGGATGCCTACCCCCTCCGCTGTTCTCCCGTGCCTCTGGCACGGGAGCCAGGGGGTCCCCCAGCCGTAACCTCCTGAAATAACAGCGCCCTCCCGATAGTCACTACAAAAAGGAACAGCCTTTGGCCCTGGTGCCACACCTCCGCCCCTGCATAAGGTCACGGCTGTTCTTGGAAAGACGACATCTCAAAAAGGATCCCACCCAAGGCTTGCAGTGGGCTTATTTTCAAGGGTTTGCTCCACCAGAACCCCTGGCAGAATATGCCCTTGCCATCAGGAAAAGGTTTGCCAAACCCTTGAAAATAAGACCACGTTCACGGAATACTGTAGACGTCGTCTTGAAAAGAACAGGGGTGACCGGATGAACCACAATCTTTGCAATTTTAATATCCCGCATCTAATAGAAAGACCGAGATTTGTCTTGACTTAACGCCTGTTTATGCATTTACTCATACTTGAAATACATAAGCGGAATATAAGGTTTATATTGGATATAGGACACAAATATTGATATTTTACCAAATCTTAGCCGGGCGGTGCTGGATTTATATTGAAGATAGATGGCTGCAGAAGCAAAAAGAGAGATACGAGCCTATGGAATAAGGGTCCTCCTTTCCCGGCATCCTGAAATAAGGAATCTAAGAAGGGATAATAGTCCCACCAGTCACGGCAACAAGTTCTGGACTTCAAGCTGGTTATTAATGGATTATTTTAAGCGCCGCGGCATGCCCAGAGGCTCACGGGTTATGGAGATAGGGTGCGGATGGGGGCTTGGGGGTATCTACTGCGCCAAAAAATATGGCGCCGTGGTAACCGGGGTGGATATTGACCAGGATGTTTTCCCTTTTTCCCGTCTTCACGCCAGGATAAACAAGGTTGATATCAGATTCCTTAAAAAGGGATTTGATACCCTGAGACACAGCGATTTAAGGGGGACTGATATAATCATAGGAGCGGATATCTGTTTCTGGGATGAAATGGTTGTCCCGCTGAGCAGGCTTATCCGCCGGGCCATCAGGTCGGGAGTCGGTCTGGTGCTTATAGCGGACCCGGTAAGATCCCCTTTTGAGGAACTCTGCAGGTACTTCACGGAAAATGAACAGGCAAGAATCCTGGACTGGAGCGTAAAACGCCCCAGAGATATCAGCGGACAGATCCTGGAGATTTCGTCTTCCGGATGAACCCTCAAATCCTGGACCACTTTTCCCCAAAGCAGCCCGTATAAGAAGAATAATGTATGCCTGAAAATGATGAGAACAAATATATTCATAATCACCAACATGGCCTAAGCATCGACCTGCGAACCATGTCATATAGACGACTGTGGTGGGCGCTTATTATAAATCTGGTTTTTCTGGGAATTGAGATTATTGGCGGTATTTTGACCAATTCCCTGGCCCTCCTGGCGGATGCCGGTCATATGCTCACCGATGTGGCGGCCCTGGCCCTGGGGCTGTTCGTGGCCCATATCGCCCAAAGACCTGCCACGCCTGATCGCACCTACGGGCTGCTCAGGGCCGAGGTCCTGGGAGCCTTTGTCAACGGAGCCATGCTGGTATTTGTGGTAGGATTGATTTTCTGGGAGGCATGGAAGCGATTGGGGCAAACCATTGAGGTGGATGGCCCCTTTATGCTGCTGGTAGCCTTTTTCGGGCTGCTTGCAAACCTCGGCAGCGCCATGATCCTGGCGAAAGGCAGAGAAGAAAATGTTAACGTGCGCGCAGCTTTCCTTCACATGATTGCGGACGCGCTGGGTTCGGTAGGCGCGATCGTTGCCGGAGTAGTGATATGGACAACAGCATGGTACCCGGTTGACCCGATAGCCAGCATGGTGATCGGTCTTCTTATTCTCTGGAGCAGTTGGGGATTTCTCAAACAGACCATGAACATCCTGCTTGAAGCTACACCCGAAGATATCGACTTTATGGAGGTAAAAAGTGCGCTGGAGGAGATGGAACATATCGAAAAGGTCCATGATCTCCACATATGGAATATAACCTCAGGGATGCCGGTACTTACGGCGCACATCTACCTCTCGTCCTACTGTACTGAGGCCAACCATTGGCAGGAATGCCTGGCGGAAGCGCAGAGAATCCTAAAGGAGCGTTTCGGAATAGAGCATACCACGCTCCAGGTGAAGGCATCCGACACGTCCGGCAGCACGGAATGCCTTTTTACGGAAGATAACTGAGTTCAGCCAGGACAACGGAGGTCTCGATCTGTCGGTCGGGGATGGTCCAGCATCTTTTCAGCAGCCTGTCTTTTTCTTGTTTTGTAACCAATCTGAGCCCGTGTTTTTGATAGAACCTGATCGCCCAGAGGGCATCCGCCCAGGTGCCTATTAATAAGGGGCGATCAGTCATGCACTTAAGTCTTGACAGCAATTCTCCACCGATACCTTTTCCTCTTTTGGCTGTTCGGACATAGGCGTGCCTTATGAGAGTGACATCCTGCACATCCTGAATACCCATGACACCCATTAATACCCCTTCTTCTTCATATCCCCAGAAAGTGACTCCATCATCAATCTCATGTTGAAGTTCTTCCCTGGACATATAAGGCTCTTTCCACCTGTCATCGGGGATAACACCTTTATAGGCGATAGCAGCGTCATTTATAATGGAGTAGATCTCTTCAAAGTCACTGTTTTCGCATTTTCGTATCATTAATTCGCCTTACTCAGGATCAGTATTCAGGAGGTAAATTCTTAAGCTGTGCAAGGGAGAATACAGGGCCGTCCTTGCATACGTACTTATCCCCGATATTGCACCTCCCGCATATGCCTATCCCGCACTTCATTCTCATCTCCAGGGAAAGTATGATCCTTTCAGGCGGGAATCCCAGTTTTTCCAGGACGGGCTGTGTGAACCGGATCATAACAGGTGGCCCGCATACAATAGCGATGGCGTTCTCGGCATTGGTAATCTTTTGCTCGGTGATAGCGGGGACGAATCCCACGTTATATTTCCAGTCAGGATCATCCGTGGCGTCAACGGTTATATGCATCTGCAGGTCGTCCCTTTGCTCCCATTCCGCGAGTTCCTCCTTGTAAAGGAGCATGCCGGGGCTTCTGGCGCCATAGACAACGATGATATCCTTGAATTTCGGCCTGTTATCCGGGTGGAGCATGTATATGATGCTTGATCTTAATGTGGTGAAGGCAAACCCGCCGCCTATTATCACCACATTCTTCCCTTCCATGTCTTCCCAGGGATAAGTATTTCCCAAGGGCCCGCGGATACCCATAATCTCACCCTCGACCATATTGTGCAGGTGGGTAGTTACCAGGCCGACCTTGTTTACAGTGAATTTCAAAAACCCCTTTTCCGTGGGTGAGGAGGCTATGCCGATGGAGATTTCGCCCTTGCCCGCGACAGAGAGCTCTGCAAACTGGCCGGGGATATAGGAGAAATCCTTTTCAGCCTCCGGGTCCATGAATACCAGCTTAAATGTCTTGAGGTTTTTATCCTCGGTTTCCGTTACGACCTCATCTATTCGAACGGGATAGGGAAGATACGGATTCTTCAATTGAATACCCCCTGGGTCAGTTAGCGACTGTCAGTTGTTGGTTGTCGGTTGTCAGTTGTCAATTATCATAGCTCATAGCTCATTGAGCATTGTATTCGTCCATCAACCTTGCCACCTGCCTGATGTCTATATTGACCGGACAGTAGCAAACGCATCTGCCGCAGCCGGTGCATTGAACCCCCTTTTCATACTTGTCCACATAATATTTAAGCTTGTGCATGAAACGTTGACGTACTCGTTGAGACTTATTTTCTCTGGGGTTATGACCGGAGGCTTCCAGCGTGAATAGCGGGAACATGCAGGAGTCCCAGTTCCTGATCCTGTCCACGTGGTTTTCCCATGTCTCATCCTGTATATCAAAACACCAGCATGTGGGGCAAAGATAGGTGCAGGTGCCGCAATTAATGCAGGCAAAAGCAACATCCTCCCAGAAGGGGGCGTCAAAAAGGTCATTCACGGCCTTTTCCCTCAGTCTTTCGGTAGGGACAAGGGAGGTTATCTTGCCCGCGGCTGATGCTGCAAGGTCTTCCGCCTCCTTAAGTACGGCATCTTCAGGAGGATTTCCTCCTGTCATCTTGTTAATAAATTCTTCACCCTTTTGTGTAAGACCCTTGGCCAGGAACTTGTCTCCCATGTCATAGAGGATTACATCAAGATACTCTTCATGAAAGGGCCCGCCTCCAACCGAGGTGCAAAAACATGTGGAACACGGTTCATTACAGCCTAGACCTACAAGTACTGTGGATTCAAAACGCCTTATCCACCAGGGGTCCCTGTATTCAGGGTTGTCGAAATTAGGTTTTATGATATGGAATGCATGCGCATCGCATGGTCTGATCCCTACAATGGCCTGAGGGGTATACTCTTTCTCTGCCTCTTTCAGTATGCCGGCTTCCGGATCTTCCCGGTCGGAGAGGCATTCAAACATGCGTTCAGATTGGGGATATACTATGGATTTAGGAGAAAGCCTGCTGTTCTGGAAATCAAAGTCGGGGACAGTATCTTCTTCCATAGTCCTGAAATTATGAAAATCCCCTTCTTTCACCGGGACAAATATCTTATATGACTCTCTCACCGCCTTTAAAGCCCTGTCCCATTCTTGTCTGGTGAATACCTTTGTAGTCATGAAATTTACCCTTATGCCTGATCTCATGTTATAAAGTCATTGTAATCATCCGGCCTATACACATCCAGAACGGGTCTCTGTTCCATGGTAAGTCCGGCTTCCCAGGAAAAGATCTCCAGGGTGTCCTTATTGAGCTTTTTTGTGAACTGCCTCACGGGTATCCCCACAGGACAGGCCCTCTCACAGGCTCCGCAATCCGTGCATCTTCCGGCGCAATGATATGCCCTCAGGATGTGAAAGGTCATGGTGTCCGTGGGATCAATGCTTTTACCGACCCATTGGGGCTGTGATTCATCCACAAAACAGGTTGGGCAGTAGCAAAGGGGGCAGACGTTACGGCACGCATAGCAGCGTATGCATGATGAGATCATATTGGTAAAAAACTCCCATTTCTGGTCACTCCCCATATTTTCGATATTTCTTACATCCTCGAATATCTCAATATCCCGCTGTTCTTCAACCTTGTCCGCTACCATCTCATCGTATATAACCGGATTTCGATGTATGCATACGGAACAATTTGTCTGGAGGTAATCCTTTTTTTCAAAGGTTTCCTCAAAGTCTTTGCCTTTAACGGTAAAACGGCCCGTTGCTTCTTCTATGTCCAGTATTTCTCTCAAATCAACAGCCCTGTTTACGGCCCGGTAGTCTATCATCCCGGTGCAGGGAATGCCTACTATATAGAGCTGTTCGCGGTTGATCTGGTTTTCCACAATGTGGTTGACTATGCTTCTTGAATTGCATCCATTGGCTATAATGCCTATCCGGTCGGTTCTCTTTGTGAGATAGGTGCATAGATTAAGACCGCAATTGCTGTCCCAGTAGAGGAGATCTGCCTTTTGGGGATCGGATATGAGAATCGGTTCATTCATCATAGGTACCGAACCCTTTTTATAACCGATAAACACATCCACCTCTCCGGCCTGAAGCAGTCGCTTTGCCACCTCCCTGATCTTTTCAGTATATTCCTGCATTATGCCACCTCGGATCTTCTCTTAACCAGATATTTGGCAGGGCCCAGTGCCTTCACATCGTCCGCAACACTTCTTGCCACCTCAGCAAACTTTGTGGCCTCAGCCGAGGAGATCCATGAGAAATTGAGCCTGCCGGGCTCGATCCCGATATGTTCCAGTAACCCCTTAAGCATGGCGAATTTCCTTCTAGCGTAGTAATTACCTTCCAGGTAATGGCATTCTCCAGGGTGTCACCCGGAGACCCACACACCGTCGGATCCATGTCGTAAGGCCGCCAGGATAAACTTCGGGCTTATGCGAGCAGAACAGGGAACCCTGATAATCCTGAAATTATGGGGATACTGAATACGGCTCACCCCTGCAAGATCCGCCGCGCCATAGCTGCACCAGTTGCACAGGAAGGCCGTAATCTTGGGTTGCCAGTCGTTCATTATTGACTCCTGTCTAATAATAAGGCTCAACAATCATTTTTGGTTCATCCGGTTAATAAGTACGCTAGTTAATGATATCTAAATATTTTGAGCTATATGGGCCATGGGGCGCATGGCGATTCAGCTCATAGCTCATAGGTTAATGGTTAAATAGTCGATTCGTTAAATGGTTTATAGCTCATGACTCATTTCTCATAGTGGGATATTTGGATTAAGGATTAGGGATTAGGAAGCTATATTCCTTAATCCTTACCCCTTAATCCTTACCCCTTCATCCATATCTCATTGCTCGTTGCTCATTGCTTATAGCGCAGGCGCCTTGACCCCTTAAATCCTTGAATCCTTGGACCCTTAACTAGCTCATTAACCGGATGATCCTCATTTTTATGCTATCTAATGTATGTAGATTAAAAGAATATGATTAAGCTATATTAAAAAATATATTTTTGTTATGAAGATAGCAGTCTGAAATTTACAAGAATAGGTGCTTTTATGTCAAGAATCATTTCAGATTAGGACTGTTCCGTGTGATTTTAAGGTAGGATTTTGGAAAGGGGCTTTTATGGATAGTGTTCCCAGAAAAGAACTCTCCCTTTTTGACTCCATATGTATCATTGTGGGGATCATAATAGGTGCCGGAATTTACGAAGTTACTCCTACAGTGGCGGCATGCATGGGTGGCTGGAAGGGTATAATAGGAATCTGGCTGGCAGGCGGTGTTCTTGCCTTGACAGGCGCGATATGTTATGCGGAGCTGGCCACGGCGTACCCCCATGAGGGGGGAGACTATGTTTATCAAAGCCGTGCGTATGGTAGTCTGGCTGGCTATCTCTTCGGCTGGTCCCAGCTGTTTATTATCAGGCCGGGAGATATCGCCTTGCTTGCCTTTGTATTTGCCAGGTATGCCATGACCCTTTACTCGCCCAGTGAGAATATGCTTCCTGTTTATGCAAGTATGGCAGTAATTATCCTGACACTAATCAATATCCTTGGAGTAAAAAAAGGAAAGTGGACCCAGAACCTGCTGACAATAATCAAAGCCGCGGGGATCCTGGCCATTGTTGTGGCCGGGTTTTTCGCGCCGGCCAGGGAGATGACGACACCGGAGACAACCGGAATCACCATGGAGGGATTTGAGCTGGCTCTCATACTAGTCCTTTTTACCTTCGGCGGGTGGAACGAGATGGCTTATGTCGCTGCCGAGGTTAAGCACCCGGGCCGGAATATCGTCCGATCCCTGGTAATAGGGACCGTGTTTGTTACAATTACCTATATGCTGGTCAACGGATCATTCCTTTATGCCCTGGGACAGGAAAAGATGAGTACCTCAGACGCAATCGCTGTGGATACGCTCGGCACCATAGCACCTGTAATGGCTGCCAGGGTGATCAGTATTATAATATGCCTATCCGCCCTGGGGGCGGTCAACGGCCTTATCTTTACCGGTGCCCGCATCTCGTACGCAATGGGCGCCGGACATAGATCATTCCGTGCCCTGGGGAAGTGGAGCCCCCGTTACGGCACACCTATCCGTGCGCTTATTGTCCAGGGGTGCTTAAGCGTCGCGATATTACTCCTGGCGGGATCTTTTATAGAAACTATCCTTTACACCGCTCCCGTGGCATGGTTGTTTTTTCTGGCAACAGGTATATCGGTGTTTGTCCTCAGGAAGAAGGAACCCCATATCGAACGTCCTTATAAGATATCCGGATTTCCAATAACCGCAGTCATCTTCTGTGCCGCCTGTGTCTTCATGTGTTACAGCTCAGTGACATACGCCCTGGCAATGAAGCCGGTCGGCCTGATAGTTGTCCTGAGCGTCTTTGTTTCAGGTATATTCGTTTACTGGTTCACGGATAAAAGGGCCCGCGTTTAGTTAATCCCTGTAAATCACGCCCCGTCTAAACCTTTTTCTTTTTCCATGGTTTAAAGATAGAGATAAATAACGTGATTATAAGTATAAGGCACTGCACTCCGCCAAAGAAAAAGTTCATTTTTTGATTATATAGATAGGTGGGGTCACTTAATGCTGATATTCCCAGGTCGCGGGAGATTTCCATCATAGTGGTTTCCCAGGGTCCGAGCCAGAAGGTGCCGAATATTATGGCGACAACGGTTATAATCCATTTGAGTATCAACCACTTATGTTTGAAAAACCCCCAGCTTGTAAACGCGGAGTAGATTATGCCGGTAATAAGACACCCAAAGGCCCCAGGCAAAACTATCACTGCCATGTCGATATGATGGATACTTCTGTTTATCCCATATAGGACCCCTCCGTTATCCAGATCACCCTTTATAAAATAAAGCATCATCAAAGCTATGGCCCCGCCGATCCAGCATGATACCGCCAGCAGGTGAAACCCCTTCAGCCATCGCATTCCCCTTGCCTTTAATCTTATCATACCATCCCCTCTGCCTATTTACGACATTTAATTAACTTGGTTTTACCTGATTTGGTATGCGATAAATCGACCTCTGAAAATATCTTTCTGAAAGGATAGAGCCCCTGTTTCAGAAACTCACGTGAATCAGTCGGTCCCATGAGGAGCATCCTTATATAGAATAAGAATCTTATGAGTAATCTGCGCGGGACTTCATGTTCCACAATCAATACGGAACCATCTGGTTTAACCACTCGCTTCATTTCCAAAAGGGCGTATTTCCTAACACTACCTTTTAATTCATATAATGCATGAGAGCAACAAACCACATCAAAGGAATCGTTCGCTAAGGCTAAAGCTGCGGCGTCTCCCTCCATGAAGACTATTTTATGAGATACATCCTTTTTATATGCCTTGAGCAACATGCCCCGGGAAAAATCATAACCTATTGCCATAACATCAGGAAATCGTTCAGCAAAGGTAAGAACAACCGAACCTGTGCCGCAGCAAATATCCAAGATTCTAGGCTGTATTTTATCTTGTAATTGAGATGAATCAGCTAAGAAGTTACGGGTTTCTTCTCCATAATTGCGGGAATGCAGTTTTATGAATAGATCATAAAAATGAGAAAAAATATTATAATATCTTCGCCTGCCTGTCCTTAATTCTGACATATTAGTGAATCAGTTTATTGAGCATATTTTGACAACATATTCATCTTGTTCTGGCCATGACCACCCTGTCTTTCTGGCTGTAATCTTTGATACACCTCTTTTCTATGTAACACTCTCTTTCTTGGATCATATTAAGGGCCTTTGAGGTCTGACCGGGATCCATCTCTATCAACACCCATCCGCCTGGCTTCAGGTAAGCCGGTGCTTCCATGATAATCTTTTCAATGAAAAAGTTCCCGCCTTCATGCCCGTCAAGCGCCAGCCTAGGCTCGTAATCTTTTACCTCGGGCGGAAGGGAGTCGTAAGCCTCTAACGCGACGTATGGTGGGTTGGAGACTATGATATCCAACTTGAGATTGTTCTTGCTGAAGGGCTGGAAAAGATCGCCTTGAATGAATACGATTCGATCGTTGACACCATGCTTTTTTGAGTTAATCTGGGCCAGAGTCAGGGCTTCTCTGGAGATATCACTGGCCCATATGGCGGCTCCTTGAAGCTCCATGGCAAGAGAAACGGCGATGGCACCGCTCCCTGTACCGAGGTCCAGTATAGCGGTAGAGGTCTCTTCCATAGATGTTCTATCATGGCAGATGGACAACACCTGTTCCACAAGGATTTCCGTCTCCGGCCTCGGAATGAGGACATGGGATTCCACCATGAACTCCAGGGACCGGAACTCCTGTATTCCTGTAATATGCTGGGTAGGTTCCCTGTTTGCACGTCTCCTTATTAATGAACGATAATTGGTGATATCCGTTTGATTAAGGGGCTGGTCAAAGGCCAGATAAAGCTTTATTCTGCTGGTATTCAACTGGTGGGCCAGGAGGGTTTCTGCACACAGCCGGGGATTCTCGATGTTCTTGTCTCTGAGATAATCAGTGGTGACCGTTAGGAGATCTTTTATTATCCATCTTTTTGTGTTCACGCGTTCCCTTTGAGGGCCTCGGCTTGAAAATGGGTAATCAGGGGATCAATTATGATGTCGAGCTGGCCCTCTAGTATGTCTTCCAACTTATATAGGGTCAGACCGATTCGATGATCTGTTACCCTGCCTTGAGGGAAATTATAGGTACGAATCCTCTCGCTCCTGTCTCCTGATCCGACCATGTTCCTGCGTTCTTCAGAGATCCTTGAATCCTGCTCCTCCTGTTGCATATCGAGCAGCCTGGATCTTAAGACCTTCATTGCCTTTGACTTGTTTTTGTGCTGGGATTTTTCATCCTGACAGGTGACGACAAGTCCTGTGGGTAGATGGGTGATGCGCACAGCCGAATCCGTAACATTAACATGCTGACCGCCGTGTCCTGAAGAGCGAAAGGTGTCGATGCGGAGCTCCTCGGGATTTATGTCTATGTCCACGTCCTCCGCTTCAGGGAGCACCGCTACGGTAACTGCCGAAGTATGTATTCGTCCCTGGGCTTCGGTCTCGGGAACCCTTTGTACCCGGTGAACGCCGCTTTCGAATTTGAGCCGGCTATAAACATTACCACCTTCTATCAGGACTATTATCTCCTTGAACCCTCCCTTTCCGGTAATGTTCTGGCTGAGGATATCCGTTTTCCATCTTTTGAGTTCAGCGTATCTGAGATAGGTCCGCAAAAGGTCTGAGGCAAACAGGGCAGCCTCCTCTCCTCCTGTCCCCGCCCTTATCTCAAGGATGATGTTCTTTTCATCATTAGGGTCCCTGGGGAGGAGAAGCATTCTGATTTGTTCTTCAATTTGCGAGAGTTGGGATTTCAATGAATCGATCTCCTCTCTGGCAAGTGTTTTTATCTCCTGATCGGGGTCATGGAGAAGAGACCTATTTTTTTCAATCTCCTTCTGGATGGAAAGATATTCCCGAAAAGATTCTATTATCGGAGATAACTGGTGGTGTTCTTTGGAGTATTCTTGATAGGTATTTTGATCCTTTATGATCTCCGGACGGGTTAATTCCCTTTCCAGTTGCTCAAAACGGGCCTCGATTTCTTTAATCTTTGCAAACATAATCAGATTGTTCCTAGATCCTGTATATTTTTATGGGCAGGCATCATCTATGGCTTGCTCAGCCACTTAGTACGGAGTAAGAAAATATGGTTCATCCGGTTAATTAGTAGGTAAAGGAGTAAAAGATTAAACCTTATTATAAGTACCTTAATGGCCCAAAATATTTAGATATCACCTTTCAAAAAGCATTAAGACCTGAGGTCACGGCTGTTCTTGGAAAGACGACATCTCAAAAAGAATTCCACCCAAGGCCTGCAGTGGGCTTATTTTCAAGGGTTTGCTCCACCAGAACCCCTGGCAGAATATCCCGTCGCTACGAAGGATGTGTGTGCCAAACCCTTGAAAATAAGCACAGGTCCACGGAATACTATAGATGTCGTCTTGAAAAGAATGGCCGCGACCGAAGGGCTGTCCCTTTTCTTCGTTCCGAATCTCCCGGGCTGGTCATTTCAAGGGGTTACGGCCGTGGGATGCCTACCCCCTCCGCTGTTCCCCTCGGCTTCGCTTCCGCCTTCGTTAAAACTTCGGCGGGACAGGCGGGGCCAGGGGGTCCCCCACCCGTAACCTCCTGAAATAACAGTGCCCTCCCGATAGTCACTACAAAAAGGAACAGCCCTTCGCCCTGGTACAATACCTCCGGTCTTGCATTAGGTCACAGAGCTGTTCACTTCAACTCTCAGCCCCTCGAATCCTGGAATTCTCTCCCTTCTCTCCTCGCCTCTTAGGGGAGGATTAAGATAGGGTCTCTTCCTAGACCACCTCCCGCTTGCGCGCCGAAGCGCTTCAGCGCGCAGGCTCGACCTCCCCCTAAAAGGGGGAATGAAGGTAGATTTACGCCCTGGACCTTACGCCTTGCGCCATGCGCCCCCTGGCACGCCGTAGGTTGTTAGCGAAGGCGGCTGCGCTATGCGCTTGTCGTCTTGAAAAGAACCGCCGTCACCGGGTGAACCGAGAATATGTCATCGTATTTTGAATCTATGGACTTAACAGGCGCCTTGCACAGGGAGTGATGGAATAAATCGTCCGGAGGAAAGCCTACCTATATAATATAAATCCAACTTAATATCATCCCACTGTATTATTTGATCCTATATAGATTAAAAAAATCAGCTTTTAGTTTGTTTGGCTCTCGGTTTCTTTGCGGAGGTTTTTCCCTCGGCCCCTTTGTCGAATTTTGCGTATTTACTCTTAAAGCGTTCTACTCTCCCCGCTGTATCAATCAGCTTCTGTTTCCCGGTAAAAAAAGGATGACACTTTGAGCATATTTCCACTTTAATCTCTTTAAGAGTGGATCCTGTCTCGAATTCATTGCCGCAGGCGCAATGTACGCGGGCTTTATAATATTTAGGATGGATCCCTTTTTTCATTTTAACTCCTTTTTTATTGGCTCATGGACTCCAAAAAGTCTATATTATTCTCAGTCGCTTTGATTTTGTCCAGTAAAAATTCCATACTGTCAACCGGCGTGAGGGGGGCCAGGAGCTTGCGGAGTATCCAGATACGGTTAAGATCCGATTCATCTATCAGCAATTCCTCCTTTCTTGTCCCTGAATGGTTTATGTCTATTGATGGAAATACCCTTCTATCAGTCAGCTTTCTGTCAAGATGGATCTCCATATTGCCGGTCCCTTTGAATTCTTCAAAGATAACCTCATCCATCCTGCTTCCGGTATCCACAAGGGCGGTTGCAATAATGGTAAGGCTACCGCCTTCCTCTATATTCCTTGCCGCTCCGAAAAAGCGTTTCGGCTTATGCAAGGCATTGGAATCAAGCCCTCCTGAGAGTATCTTGCCGCTGGGAGGCACGGTGGCGTTATAGGCGCGGGCGAGCCGGGTGATACTGTCCAGGAGAATAAGCACATCTCGCTTGTGCTCAACGAGTCTTTTCGACTTTTCAATAACCATTTCAGCAACCTGGACGTGCCTTTGTTGCGGTTCGTCAAAGGTTGAACTGATTACCTCGGCATCAACGGACCTCTGCATATCCGTAACCTCTTCCGGCCTTTCGTCTATGAGGAGGACTATTTTATGGATGGTCTTGTCGTTGGTGGTAACACTATTAGCGATGTTCTGTAACAGCATGGTTTTGCCCGTCCTGGGCGGGGCTACAATAAGACCGCGTTGCCCCTTACCAATAGGAGTAAGAAGATCCATAATTCTGGCGGAGTAATTATCCGAGGCCGTTTCAAGATTTATCCTGGCATTGGGATAAAGAGGGATGAGATTATCGAATAGGATCTTGTCACGAGAGATTTCAGGCTCTTCATGGTTGACCTGTTCCACCTTTAAAAGTGCAAAATATCTCTCCGAGTCCTTGGGCGGTCGTATCTGCCCCGAGACGGTATCCCCGGTTCTTAGATTGAAACGCCGTATCTGTGAAGGTGAGATATATATATCATCAGGTCCGGGCAGGTAATTTGCGTCGGGGGCCCTCAAAAACCCGAATCCGTCCGGAAGCGTCTCCAGCACACCTTCGCCATATATAAGGCCATTACGCTCGGAGTGGGCTTGAAGCAGTTTAAAAACGAGTTCCTGCTTTGGCATGCCTGAGGCCCCTTCAATATTGAAGTCCTTTGCCATCTTTGTCAGCTCGCTAATCTTCATTTTTTTTAGTTCCACAAGGTTCATGATTAGATCTCCATTCCTTAATTCGAAATTAAACCCGTGCCAGTCCCTCTATTTGTCCTGCCATAAAGGCGTAACACACGGGCATACGTAAATTCGGCAGTTTAATTGCTCGCGGGATATGAATGAATAAGCATAAAACATCGTGTTTCGGGCCGGAATTGTTTGTTTCTCGGGGGCTCCGTTAATATAGAATCACGCCATACCTGCAAGTAGCTTTTCAGATCAGTTTCGGGATCCATATTTATATGAATTAGATAAGATGGTACAGCAGATTACCCGTGAAGTATATGTGATATCCGGTCTATGCCGAATCCTCCATGAGGAAAAAATCTAATTATATATAAACCTAAAGATATCTCATGTCAACACTTATTCTCCTTTTTGTCAAAAGGGGAAATTCCTCTAAGTCCCCCTATTATTTCCCGGATATCATCCGGCATAGGGGAGATGAACTCACAGTAATAACCCGAATCAGGATGAATAAAACCCAGCAATTCGGAGTGAAGCATTTGCCTTTTTATTTGCGGCATGATATGCAGTGCCTGCGGACAATGATTTTTCCACCAGTTTTTTTTATGTCCATAAACCCTATCACCAACAAGGGGATGCCCGAGATGTGAAAGGTGTACTCTGATCTGATGGGTCCTTCCTGTTTTGAGGGTAACTGCTAATAACGTGAATTTGTGTCCTATCTCCTCCTTTTTCCGCCAAAGAGTCAATGCCCTTTTGCCTTTTGAGGGAACAACCGTCATTTCCTTTCTTTTTTGAGGATGCCTCCCGATAGGCAGATCAATCGCGCCTTCATTTCCCTTTAGAATCCCGTGCACAAGGGCGAGATATCTCTTTTTTACCGAACCTTTCTTAAACTGGCTGCTCAGAAAATTCAGGGCATAATCGCTTTTAGCGATCACTAAAAGACCCGAAGTGTCTTTATCCAGCCGGTGAACGATCCCCGGCCTGTGTGGATCCCCTATTACGGAAATGTCTCCGCAGTGGTGAAGCAGCCCATGGACAAGTGTCCCTCCGGCATGCCCCGGCGCAGGATGGATGACCAGACCGGGTGGTTTATCAAGGACTATAAGGGATGAATCCTCATGGACAATAGAAAGGCTCATGTTTTCCGGTTCCAAGGCATTTGGAACAACAGGAGGGATAAAGAGAGTAATAAGATCTCCTGTTTTAAGCCCATAGCTCGGTTTTACCGGGAGCCCGTTGACCTTTACATGTCCCTCCCTGATCAGGGCCTGGCACCTAGATCGCGTTAGATCTTCCACTCTGGAAGCAAGAAATGCGTCAACCCGTTTTTCTATGTCGTCTGCGGCGATCGAGTAGGAATATGTCCTTCCTGAATCATTGTCCACGATAGTAATTGTGACTTAAAAGAGTGACTTACATCCGGAGGCGGGAACCCAAAAATACAATATCAAATAGATGCAGAGGAAAAGATTCTTTCCAGATCATTTTCTACTTGTTTTTCCGCCACTTTTTTAGCAAGAGAGATCTCTTTGACTAGAAGACCCCTTGCAGTATCCAGCATCTTTCTTTCGCCAAAGGAGAGACCTTTTTCCTCCTTCAGCATTAGGAGGTCTCTGTAGACTTCAGCCACTTCAAATACTGAGCCGGTCTTGATCTTGTCCATATATTCCCGGTACCGCCGGTTCCATGTCTGATTATCCATGACGATGTCTCTCTTTTTCAAGATGGAATACAATTTCCTGACTTCTTTCTGGTCGATTATTTCCCTTAACCCCACACTATCCACATTTTGTGTGGGGACCATGATCTTCATGTTGTTATCGAGTATCCT
Source organism: uncultured Desulfobacteraceae bacterium (assembly GCA_964418945.1). GTDB lineage: Bacteria > Desulfobacterota > DSM-4660 > Desulfatiglandales > HGW-15 > CAYUYB01. Next base: position 27,158 of record CAYQNR010000007.1, on the reverse strand, counting down.
TATTATATAAAAATCCTGACGACAACCCGATATTTCCTGGCTTTCTATTGTTTCTATAATTCCGACCCCGTGTGCAGGATAAACCGCTAGATCACCTTTCTTAAACATCAATTTCTCCTGTATATCTCATAATTCAAAGGTTCCCGAGGAAGGCAACCTTCAAAGATAAAATACATTCTATCACATCTCTAATCTCTTGTCGAGTCCACCTCTAACAACGTTTATATATAAAACACGCATGTCTTTTCAAAAGGACATTCCCATACCGCTTATCTGGGAAATCACGGAATCTCGTTTATGATTATAAAAGGAGACCCACAGCGGGAAGAATCGGAGCAATAACCAAGGATACTACCGACATAAGCTTGATAAGGATATTCATGGCCGGTCCAGAGGTATCCTTAAAAGGATCGCCGACTGTGTCCCCTACTACGGCAGCCTTGTGGTTATCCGAGCCTTTTCCGCCGAAATGACCAGCTTCGATGTATTTTTTGGCGTTATCCCAGGCGCCTCCGCTATTGGCCATAAAAAGAGCAAGAAACGCGCCCATTACTGTGGCGCCAAGGAGCATACCGCCCAGAGTCTCCGTGCCAAGCAGAAAGCCCACGGCTACAGGAGTCAGTATAGCTACCAGACCGGGCGCCACCATTTCCTTAAGGGCCGCGGTGGTAGCAATAGATACACATGACTTTGGATCCGGTTTGACGCCTTCTCTCCCTTCCAGCAGCCCGGGGATCTCCTTGAATTGCCGTCTGATCTCTTCAACAATACTGAAAGCAGCCTTGCCCACCGATGTCATGGTAAGGGAGGCACATACCATGGGAACCATGGCACCGATAAACGCTCCAATCACTACCATGGGGTTTTTGATATCAATAATCTCCAGCCCGGCGGACTGTGTAAAGGCCACAAAGAGGGCCAGGGCTGTGAGGGCCGCGGATCCTATGGCAAAGCCCTTGCCGATGGCCGCGGTTGTGTTCCCAAGCGCGTCCAGGCTGTCCGTAATCTTCCTGGTTTCCGGACCCAAACCGGACATCTCCGATATGCCCCCTGCGTTGTCGGCTATAGGCCCGTAGGCGTCTACAGTCATGGTGGCGCCTACTGTGGCAAGCATCCCCACTGCTGATAGACCGATACCGTAAATCCCGGCCGTTTGGAATCCTATAAAGGTTGCAAGACATATACCGAGGATGGGAAGATATGTAGACTGCATACCGACGGCCAGACCCGCGATAATAACAGTGGCCGGACCCGTCTTACTCTGTTCGGCAATTCGGCGGATGGGAGGACCGGAGGTGTAGTACTCCGCGAGAAGGCCGATTGCGATTCCGCAGAGGAGACCGGAGAATATAGCCCAGAAGGCCCCCCATGGCATTCCCGTACGGCTGATAATGATGGCGGTAAGTATCACAAACACGCCGGCTGCTACGAAGGTGGTATATCGCAAGGCACCGGCGGGGTTCCTTTTCTGAAATAGCTTAATGGAAAACACACCCGCGAATGAGCTCAAAAGACCTGCCATCACTACAAGTATCGGTGTGGCCATATACATAAGCTTTATATCAATTGGCTGAATGTCTTTTAAAACAGGGAACTTGGAAAGAAACTCGGGCGTGATGGACAGTGTGGCCCCTATTGCAACAGTGGCGATCACCGAGCCCACGAAAGACTCGAATATATCAGCGCCCATGCCTGCTATATCACCGACATTGTCACCGACATTGTCGGCGATGACGCCGGGATTCCGCGGGTCGTCCTCGGGTATCCCCGCCTCCACTTTGCCCACGAGGTCGGCACCAACATCAGCAGCCTTTGTATATATACCCCCGCTGACACGGGCGAAAAGGGCAATGGAGCTCGCGCCCATAGCAAAGCCATTAATGTACCTGGCTGTATCCGGATCGCCTCCATAGTACCAAAACCAGAAGCCCACACCCAGAAGCCCCAGGCCGGCAACTGCAAGACCCATAACAGAGCCGGAAAAGTAGGATATATTCAGGGCCTTTGCCTGTCCTGATTTGTTTGCTGCTTCCGCGGTCCGGGAATTGCCCCTGGTCGCCGCGGTCATGCCGGAAAAACCGGCGATCATGGAGCATAAAGCCCCTGTTAAAAAGGCAACGGATGTTTTCCATTCTGGATTCCCAAGTTCGTCACGGAGAAAAAGCCCTAAAAGGATAAATACCGCTATTATAAAAAAGGCAAGGATAGAATATTCCCTTTTAAGGAATGCCATGGCTCCTTCATGAATCATTCCTTCGAGCTCCCGCATCAACTCTGTTCCGTTGGGCTGCCTCTTGACATAGAGATATAAAAACCACGCGATAATCAAACTTAAAATGCCTAGCCAAGGGGCAAATCTGGTCAATTCTAGCATTGGGTCTTACCTCCTGATATTCAAATTTATCTGATTCATTGTATATTCCAACCCATTGTCAACAAACAACCTACATGCATGAACAGCAAGTTTAATTGCCTTTTCCATCGGCTCTTTCTGGTCATCATAAAAAGGTTCAAGGACATAATTCTCAACACTTTCTCCATATCTTGGTCGTCCTATACCGATTTTGATCCTTGGGAATAGCGTGCTTCCGAGATGATCAATAACAGATAGTACTCCTTTATGTCCCCCTGCTGCCCCCTGCCTCACTACTTTGATTCTACCCACGGACAAGTCGAGATCATCATGTATGATCAACATATCTTTTGTTTTGATGTTATAAAAATCGGCACATGCCTTGATGGATTTGCCGCTTAAATTCATAAAGGTTCTGGGGCGAAGCAATATGACATTTCTATTCTTTAGTTCAATAAAGGTGTTTATGGATTGGAAGCGACGACCTTTCAGGCGAACTCCCAGCTCACGGCTCAGAGAAGAGATTACCTGGAAACCGATATTATGCCTTGTGTCTTTATATTTTGGCCCGGGATTACCCAGCCCCGCGATCAAGTCCACTTTAAAGGTCTTTTACCTTTGCCTCCTTTATAAAAGTCTAAATGGACATCACACATAGTCCTGCCCAACCTAGTCATCTGATTTGGTGTCGGTTTCCTCAACCGCTGTTTCCTCTTCCCCTTCTTCTTCTCCTCCTTCAATCTCTTCCTCAGGGGACACAGAAGGAGCTATAACCGAAGCCACAGTCAATTTACCATCATCTTCCGATGTAACACCTTCCGGAAGCTCAATATCATTGATATGCAGGGAATCTCCCACTTCCAGATTCGAAACATCCACGTTAATAGAATCCATCAATTTTTCAGGAAGGCAGGAGATTGTTATATTTCTCTTGGCATGTTGAAGAATGCCTCCATTTGTAACCCCCACAGGTGTGTTGATCAACTGAACAGGAACTTCGGCGGTCAATTTCTTGTCCATAGATATTTCATGGAAGTCTGCATGTAGATACATATCATTGACGGGATCCGTAACAAGTTCTTTTAATATAACCCTCCTGATATCGGATCCATTATCCGATTCAATATGGAGCCGTAGGATAATATTCTCCCCAATGGTTCTTTGCATGATTTTGCTCAAATCAGAGGAATCCACTGTCAGCATTATGGGATCAGTGTTAGGACCGTAAAAGATGGCAGGGATCCTGTTGTCTTTTCTAGTCTTTTTTGCGGCTTGTTTACCTTTTTTCTCTCGTTTTCGAGCGGTTAGTGTATATTGGGCCATTTATTACCTCCTGATTATGGCTCTTGCTCTGTAAAGCTTTAAGAATCTATCGTTATATAGTGCCGGTATGTTTCAACATAAAAGACTTATCCAAAAAAAAAATAAAAAACGCCTGAATTGATCAGGCAGTTATGGTTTTTAAACAAACAAAGTACTTACGGAATCAGAATTGTGTATCCTCTTTATGGTCTCTCCCAAAAGTTCGGCCACTGATAATACCTCTATCTTTGAACAGCTTTTGGCCTTTTCCGACAGAGGGATGGTATTGGTTACCACAAGATGATCTATTGGTGATTTTTCAAGCCGTTCAACAGCCGGCCCGCTTAAAACGGGGTGTGTACAGCAGGCGTAAATACTGGCTGCGTCTCTGTCCTTAAGCGCAGTGGCACCCTGGGTTAGTGTCCCTGCCGTGTCGACCATATCATCCAGGATTATTGCTGTCTTACCTTTTACGTCGCCTATTATGTTCATTGCCTCGGCAATATTGGGGGCGTCTCGCCTCTTATCTATAATAGCCAGCGACGCGGATAGGCGTTTGGCAAAAGCCCTCGCCCTTTCAACACCACCGGCATCAGGGGATACTATCACCACACTGTCATCAAAATTGCTGCGGATATATTTTAATAACAGGGGAGTGGCGAAGAGATTATCAACCGGTATATTAAAATACCCCTGTATCTGTCCCGCGTGCAGATCAATGGAAACCACTCTGTCCGCACCTGCCGTGGTAATAAGATCCGCCACCAGTTTTGCGGAAATAGGGACCCTAGGTTTGACCTTTCGGTCTTGCCGGGCGTAGCCGTAATAGGGAATGACAGCCGTAACTCGTCTGGCGGAAGCCCTCCTGAGGGCGTCCATTATGATGAGTAACTGCATCAGGTTATCATTGACGGGCGTGCACGTGGATTGCAGGACAAAGACGTCTTTACCCCTTATGTTCTCATGGATCTCTATCTGGGTTTCCCCGTCACTGAATGTCTTGGCAGTAATTTTACCCGGTTCAGTGCCCAGGTAGTTACAGATCTGCTTTGTTAAAACCGGATTTGATGTGCCACCGAAAAGTTTCATGATAGACTAATTACGCTCCTTTAAAAAAATGGCTGGGGTGGGAGGATTCGAACCTCCGAATGCGGGCTCCAAAGGCCCGTGTCTTACCGCTTGACGACACCCCAAGAGAAAAGCCCCACACCTCCTCCCTTTACCATAAAGACTTTTCCAAGTTTTCTGGAAACCAGGGCATCTTTTGCACCTTTTGCTTTTTCGGGAGTTAAAAAGATACCGAAAACGCTGGGGCCGCTACCCGACATAATGGCGCCTTCTGCACCGGCATCCATCAAAAGCTTTTTCAGGGTGTTAATTATCGGAAAGCTGGCTGAAGTCACCTTTTCCAGATCATTTTCAAGTATGCTGGATATGCTGTAAACACGTTTTTTAAGAATATTTAATATATAGGCATATTCATTCGTTGTCAACACCAATTTAAGATTCCTGTAAACCCATGAGGTCGACACCTGGATAGGCGGGGTAATAATTATATACCATAATTCGGGCCAGTTAGGAATTGGTTCCAGGATGTCCCCTATCCCGGTAACCAGGGACGGCCTGCAGCTCAGGAAGAAGGGCACGTCAGCACCAAGGTCTACCGCTAGTTCCAGAATATCTGAATCAGCCAAGGGGCTGGAGTATATCCTGTTAAGGGCAAGGAGGGTAGCGGCGGCGTCACTGCTGCCACCCCCCAGCCCGGCTGCTAAGGGGATATTCTTAGATAGATTTACAACTATACCGTCATTTATTCCCGCCCTGGACATGAATGATCTTGCTGCCTTGTATATAAGGTTATTCTCGTCGGTAGGTACTTCTGGGTCTCTACATGTTATTGCTACCCGCCCGCCACGGAGTACGGTTAGTTCGAGAACATCGAAAAGACCTACAGGAACCATTACAGAGACAAGTTCATGGTACCCGTCAGATCTGCGACCTGTCACCTTTAATCGGATATTTACTTTTGCGGGTGTTTTGACGCTGTATGTAGAAGTATTCACTGGGTATCTTGGTAAATTATTATGCCTGGAGCTTTGTAGAGTAATGGGCTGAATTTTCGTCCCCTATCTCACCCCTAACCGTCCCCTTGAAGGGAGGGGGGTAGGGTAGGGGTGGGAACGTTTATTTGTCCCGGATCTTCAAAGCGAGGTAAAGGGTAGAGCCTTCACGTTTTATCAGGAAGAGGACAGTATCTCCTTTTTTGTACTGTCCCATCTTTTCCATGTATTCCTTGAGATCATTTAAAGGCTCTCTGTCCATCTCCAGGATAATGTCACCCCGCCTTATGCCAGCCTCGTATGCGGGGGAATTATCTTCAACTTGAACCACTATAAGCCCGTTTTTATCTGTCACCCCATACCGGCGGGCTGTTTGGGAGGATACTTCCTCGACAACCATGCCGATATTCGATCCTTTTTCCGGGAGCGGCTCTTTTACATCTTCTTCCTCAAGCCTATCGACCTTCACCTGAAGGATCATTCTTTTGCCGTTTCGGATCACTTTGACCGGCACGATCCGACCCACCTCTGTGGAAGCTACTATATAGGAGAGATCCTCCATTTCACCTATCTCGTTACCATTGAAGGATATTATAACATCCCCCCTTTGTAACCCGGCCTTTTTAGCGGGTCCTTCATCTGTTACATCGGACACAAGGGCGCCTTTTATATCTTGCAGGCCGAGTTTCTCCTTTAGTTCATTGGTGATATTCTGTATCCTGGCTCCAATCCAGCCCCTAATAACTTCTCCTTTTTTTAACTGGGGAAGAAGGTCTTTGGCCATATTTATGGGTATGGCGAAACCTATCCCTATACTTCCCCCGGTGTCAGTATAAATAGAGGAGTTTATTCCCACCACATCTCCTCCGGTGTTCAGGAGGGGACCTCCGCTATTGCCCACATTGATTGGTGCGTCTGTCTGTATGAAGTTGTCATAGGTCCCCACGTTGAGGTGTCTGTATTTTGCGCTGACAATGCCAGCAGTAACAGTATGGTCAAGTCCGTAAGGGTTGCCGATAGCGACTACCCAGTCTCCTACCTCCAGTGTGTCCGAATCTCCAAGGGTAAGGGGGAAGAGGGGATCGTCCGATTCTATCTCTATTAGGGCAAGATCCGTTTTGGAATCTCGTCCAATTATGACGCCTTCGAATTCCTTCTTGTTGGACAAGGTAACCTTGATTTCTATGGCATTTTCCACCAGGTGGTTGTTGGTTAGTATAAGGCCTTGCTTATCAATTATAAATCCTGATCCGAGGCTTGTCTGCCTGGATTCTTCCGGTATCTGCTCTTCGAAGAATCGCTCAAAAAAGTCTTGAATGCCCTTATCCGAATCAAAGGGGTGTACGATATTGTCTCTCCTGACTACTGTGACCGTCCTGATATTTACAATAGAATCTTTTGTCTGTCTTACCAGTTGTGAAAAAGAGGACGGTGCTTCATGTATGCTCGAGATACTCTCGGCAATCGCTACGGGCACCTTCCAGGGGAACAGAGACGCCAGGATCCACATGATGGTATATGTTATAATCCATACACCCAAAAATGATCTGTTGTTTATTCCGGCCTTCCCCTTCATTAGCTTCCTCATATTAATATTTATTCGTCTTCGCCAGAATACCCTGTGGCAAGCCGCAGGGATGAATGGCGTGGCGAACCGCGCCGCAGCTCAGAGAGCGAAGGCGGGTGGCTTTGGCGCAATTCCGCTTGATATCCCGCCGCTTGCGGTGGGGAGCTTCATTCGCCTTTGGCGGCCTTAACATAGCGCAGTCTCAGATCAGCCAGGATATTATCAAGGAATTTCTGCTCTTCATCGTTCAAATTTCCCTGGGTCTTCTCCTTCAACATGGCAATTATATCGATTGAATATTTAGCCATTTGGAGATCCTTCTTCTTTTGGCCGGTCTGGGGATCGGCGATGTCCCCTATGTGCAAAAGAGCCGATGAACTGAGACTGAATATCAAAGAATTGAAATTGACTTCCGGAAGGGGCGGCTTTTCAGCTTCGTCTTCCTTTTCAGCCTTTTCTGGTTGTGGTTTCGCGGCGGTCTCTGGTTCTTTCTTTTCCTCTTTTTTTAATTCACCGTCATGATCGAAAGACCTACTGTCTTTAATAATAAAACCCTTTTCCTCTTCACCCATGTTTGTTCTCCTCTCATAATTCGATTCTTCTTGCTGAAAAGATATTTCCCAAGCTGCACAGGTTTCCAAGGATTTCATCGTTAATGACGGCATCTGTGGCCAAGAGTACAACGTTCTGTTTTTCTCTCTTTTTCTGGCTGACCGCCATGCGTCCGATGTTGATTCCCTGATCCCCTATTATGGTGGTGATTCTGCCTATCATGCCGGGGACATCCAAGTTGTGGATAAGAAGATTATGTCCCTCGGGTATGGCCTCTAAATAGAAGTCATTAATTCGTAGAATCCTGGGCATGGTCGTCTCGAAGATGGTCCCGGATAATACATTCTCTCCTTCAAGGGATTTTACGCTGAGTGTGACCAGACTTGTAAAGGCGTCCGAGCTAGTAGTTCTCGACTCTACAACCTTTATACCCCTCTCAGAGGCGATCAAAGGTGAATTGACAAAGTTGACATCATCTCTAAGAATGGGGGTTAGCAGGCCCTTGAGCATCGCGTTGGTTAGTGGTGTAGGGTCATAGTCCGCGACCTTCCCCGCATAATTAATCTGAACCTGTACTATGCTGCTGTCAATAAGCTGGGTCTGAAAGGAACCCATCTTTTCCACCAGTGTGGCGTATGGCTTCAATGTCGTCATGAGTTCGGTGCTTATGCTGGGAACATTGATGGCGTTTTTGACCGTGCCATGCAAAAGATACCTTACAATCTGTTCCGCCACGTCCCTTGCGACATTCTCTTGAGCCTCTTTTGTTGAGGCGCCTAGGTGAGGAGCACAGATAAAGTTGGGGAGGCTCATAAGCTTTATATTCCCGGGTGGTTCCTTGACAAAAACGTCCAATGCGGCTCCGGCCAGAGATCCTGCCTTAAGGGCCTCATAAAGATCATCCTCATTTATTATACCTCCCCTGGCACAATTTATGAGCATAGCCCCCTTTTTCATCTTGGCGAGGGTCTTCTTATTGATCAGGTTGGTGGTTTCATCGGTCTTGGGCGTGTGAATGGTGATATAATCCGACCTTTGTAATAATTCCTCCAGGGAAACCGGCTCAAGTTCCAGCTTTTCCACTATCTCAGGCTTGATGTATGGGTCACAGACTATGACCTTCATCTTCATAGCCCTGGCCCTCTCGGCGACTATCTGTCCGATATGGCCAGCCCCTATGAGGCCCAGGGTTTTATTAAAGACTTCTTGGCCCTGCAGGCTTTTCTTTTCCCATTTACCCTCTTTAAGGGATGCGGTGGCCCGAGGGATGTTGCGCGAGAGGGACATAAGCATGGCTATGGTATGTTCAGCCGTGGTTATGGTGTTCCCTTCAGGGGTATTCATAACAACGATTCCTCTCTGGCTTGCAGCCGGGATATCTACATTATCAAGACCGATGCCTGCCCTTCCGATTACTTTCAAGTTATCGGCGGCCGCTATGATGTCGGAGGTAACCTTTGTGGCGCTCCTTATCGCAAGCCCGTGGTACTGCCCGATAATCTTTTTTAACTCCTCAGGCGCTAGTCCTGTATTAACATCAGCATCTATACCGGGTGTCTCCTCAAAGATCCGGATCCCTACTTCGGAAAGGGGATCGCTAACTAGTACCTTCATATTCATATTCTCCTTTGATTCGTCAATTTATGACTGATTATCATATAAAGAGTCGTCACTGCGGTGAAAACCGGATTCCGGGTCATTCAACCGTGGTAGCCAAGAGTACTAAGGCGAAGTCGGCAGCACCGAATGACGAATAATGGAACAATTCAAACGTCTTCTATTTCCAATAATAACAGATAACTCCAGCACTTATGGTAGATTTAGATTAGCATAGATTATTGATTTGTCAAGGAACATAATTAACATCCTTATCTACGACCGAGACATTATTGGCTGGTGTTTAACCGGTCTGGACAGGCAAGACCTCGAAAGAATCTCACTGCTTATTGGCCTTGAAAACATGTGAGCTTTAACTTACAATTATAGAAGGGATACATCGGTTTTGGAATCAAAAGGCTGAAGGTCCTTCAACCGGAGGGTTTTATGGGTATAATCGAAATAGACATGTTCTCCGCAGATGTGGACAGCCCCACACATCCAGTAGCGGAGAGCTTTAAGGGGTTGCTGGAGGAAGTCGCGGAAGGCCATGAATGCACTCTTGACTATTTTGATGTCCGTGGAGGGACGGTATCATTCTCATTTGATAATGATGAGTTGACAACGGAGATCTTAAAGTTATTGCAGGCTGGTTGAAGGCTGATTGAGTTTATGCCCTTTCATTTAGTACCTAATATTATGTGTATAAATCTAGGTTTGATTATAGATACAATGTCAGATTAAGTTTCTTTAACTATTCTAAAATCCGAATATCGAATATCAAAATTCTTCACTCGCTGTGCTCGGCTCAGGCCCACCCCTTCGGGGCGGGTTACCAGTTTCAAATGTTCAAAACAGGTGAGACTTTTTTAATGAATTATTAATAGTAGTTGTTTCTGTCATTTGAATTTTGGTCATTGGATATTGTCCTTCGACTTCGCTCAGGATGGTGAGTAAGTCGAACCATTTCGAGTTTCGGGCTTCGGATTTCGAATTTTAATCTCATCTATAATTTTACTCCACGTAGCTTGCGGTTTTGATTGGTCGGCCCAAGTGATATTCTCTGTGTAGCTTGAGGACGGCCTTGATCTCAGAAACAGACTCATCTGATACGTTCAAGAGGTCAAATATGGTGGGCGATTTTGATTGCATCAAACGCATTACGTACACCGTAGCCGGACTCATTCCGGGACTAACAGCGGTAACCGGTTGGCATTTCATGCAGCCAATCCCGCCTTTGTCCGGTTTGAAGACAGCGGTTCCCTCTCCGGTATAAACGCGTCCACATATACAGCATTTTTCCAGATTAATACTGTAACCGCCACAGGACATGGCCATTACCTCGAATATAACAGGGATAAGATTCACAGCTTTTCCTTCAGCCAGAAGGTAGAAAGATTTTTTAATTATTTCAAACAGGTCAGGATCAGGAATCTCCCATGGGAACAGTATTTCGGTAAGTTCGATCATATAGCTGGCCTTTGAAAAAGCTGAGAAGTTATTTCTGAGGCCGGGGAAACCTTCAAGCAACGTTCCTGAATGGATAAAACAGAGATCGCCCTTCCTCCTGATGCTGTATTCGAGATCTACGAGGGAAAACATATCAAGACAGTTCACGAAGCGTTTACGGCTCCTTCTGGCACCTTTTGCCACCCCTTTCATTCTGCCGCGATTAGGGGTGAAAAAGGTCACCATGAGGTCTGATTCACCAAAATCGCTGACTCTCATTATTATGGATGGTGAATTTTCTATTTCCATTTATGGCGCTTCAGGAAGCCCGAAAAGACTTGTTTTTATCTGGGGGATTAGATGTTTTTGACATTGATTTAAAAAATATTCGTCGGTCATGCCGGCTATAAAATCACGGACAACCCCCGCGTTGCTGGTATTATCCGTATATTCTGAAGACATCCCTTCCAGGAATTCTTTGTATATATCCGAGCTTTCATTCCCCTTTTCCAGGTCATCGTAATATCTTTGGAACAGCAGTTTGAACATGAGTTCAATCTTTTTGGTCTGTTTCCAGGGCAGATCGGTTTTATATATTCTTTCTCTGTTGAATTCTTTCAGATTATTGAGGGCATTTCCTACCTCTTCACTAAAACATATATGTGGTTTTTCAAGGCTGTTGGCAACGAGATCATCTACCAGGGTATAAACAATGGTCCCATTGGTTTCACCGAGAATACGCCTGCAATCTTCAGGCAGGTCCATTCTCCTGATGAGTCTTAGCCTGATGGCATCCTCTATATCCCTCCCAATGTAACTTATGGTGTCGGCCATTCTTACTACGCAACCTTCCATGGTCATGGGATATATGTCCATGGACGGATCAATCTTATTATCCCTCATCTGTTTATCCAGCTTCTGAAAGTCCTTTTGCCTATCAGGGTGGAGGACCTGATTGTGAATCTCTCCGTTATGACACAAGATTCCGTCCAAAACCTGCAGGCTCAGGTTACACCCTTTGCCTTTTTTTTCTATTTTTTCCAGGGCCCTGACGCTTTGTAAACTGTGGAGGAAATTACCTAGGCCGTACTGGTGGGATAGTTCTGAAAGGAATCTTTCCCCGTCGTGGCCAAAAGGGGCGTGGCCGATATCATGTCCCAGGGATATGGCTTCAATCAGGTCTTCGTTAAGACCTAAAAGCCGACCGATGGTTCGGGATATTTTCGATACCAACTGCACATGCAATACACGATGGGTTATATGATCGTTCTTGACGAGATAAAACACTTGTGTTTTATCGATATACCTTGAGTAAGCCAGAGAATGAAGGATCCTATCGGTGTCAAGGGAAAAATTCTGCCTGTGTCCTTTGATTATTCTATCTTCCTCTTTTCTCCTTACCGCATTAAGGCTTAAACATGCCCATGGGGAGAGCCTTTCCCTTTCATTAATATCAAGTTCGTCTCTCATCTTATGTAAGGGATTAACTTCTGGAATGCTGGTCGCTGTTCCTCTTCTTTCTTTCATGGTATGCCTTCTTGATTTCGTTAAAGATGGATTTCCCTTTTTGGTATAGTATCTCATTGGCCTTATCGGTTAGAGACCTTGAACTATGCTTTAGGATCTCGTCGTGGGGTATTCGCTTTCCCTCCTTCTTGTATTTCCATTTGAGGATAGACTCGGTCAGTTTGATCTCACCCTGTTTAGCTAGTTTTTTAAGATCTTTTTTTATGTCTTTAGCCATGGATATCGCTCAAGGTAAAGGTTTAAGGCCCTTTCGTGTCTTCACTTGCAGGGGAAATATAACATTTTATTATAATTAATTATTATCCATCAGGTCAACCCTGGTCCGCTATCGAGACACAATAACCAATTGGAAAGAACTCAAGGCTCTTTATGCCTATTACCGTGATAATTGAGTAATGGTAATTATGTTATAGAATTCAGTCAATAAGGTTGAAAACACTTTTTTCTTGCAATAAATCTTTAGCAATGATTATATATCTAACTTAAGGTTTATCAAGTGAAAATGCAAAAGTAGTGTATTCCCCCAGCTTGTTGCGGGGAAAAGCAACTGATTTTATTGTAGATAAAAACCTTTTAGGGTTTTTATTCGGCTTCGCTGAGGACCACGTGCTTGCCCGTAGTTGAATGGACACATGATCGCTTGCTACGGCGTGATGTCGCCCTCAGTTTAGGGGGATAACCGCGTCGTAGCCGGAGGCGCCTGGCCTCCGCAGTAGCCTGTCCATCCTCCGTAGCAGGCCACTGCGGAGGACGGGCTACGGAGGATGGAAAGACGGGTATTTTAAGGAGGCCACGGGTTTACCCGTGGGGCTCCATTTTATTAAATTCACATGTCCAGGACTGGCCCCGGTGCCCCACCATCATAGGGGAGTAAGCAAGATCCTGAACAGAGGTATAACCGTGGGTAAGAGACCGTCGGTGGTCTCGAGTAACAGGAGGATTGAATGGCGACAGTGTTAAACATGAAAAACTTGTTGGAGGCGGGAGTCCATTTTGGGCATCAGACAAAACGCTGGAATCCCAAGATGAAACCCTATATTTTCGGATCGCGAAACGGTATCCATATCATAGACCTCCAGAAAACAGTCAGACTTTTTGATGAAATAAATGGTTTTATAGTCCGTACGGTATCTGAAGGATATTCAGTTCTTTTTGTGGGGACGAAAAAACAGGCCCGTGATTCTATTATTGAAGAGAGCGAACGATGCGGGATGTTTTATGTGGTTAACCGCTGGCTTGGCGGAACATTGACCAATTTCCAGACAATACGGAAAAGCGTAGCCCGTCTGAAGGAACTGGAAGCCATGAAAATGGACGGCTCCATAACTCGTTACACCAAGAAGGAAGTTTTGAAGATGGAAAAGGAGTTATTAAAGCTGGAAAAAAACCTGGGAGGAATAAAAGATATGGATGAGCTTCCCGGAGCGGTCTTTATAGTTGATCCAAAGAGAGAACATATCGCCAAAAAGGAAGTACAGAAGATGGGCATACCGTTAATAGCCATAACTGATAGCAATTGCGATCCCGATGGTATAGATTATATCATACCCGGTAATGATGATGCTATCAGATCCATAAGACTGATTTGTGCAAAGATAGCCGATGCTTGCATTGCCGGCCATAACCTGGCGGAAGAAAGATTAAGGGCTGAGGCAGAGACGGCAGGGATGAAGGAGGAAGCCGGCCCGTCCGAAGAACCTGAACCAAGTGAAGAGGAGAAGCAGGGGCCGGAAGTAATTGTTATTTCAAAGAAGGAAAAAGAATCAGAAAACACAGAAGATATGGCAGAGGAGCAATAAATTGGGAACAGAGATTTCAGCATTATTAATCAAGGAATTAAGAGATAAGACGGGCGTCGGGATTATGGACTGCAAAAAGGCCCTTAAGGAATGTGATGGAGATATTGAACAGGCTGTTGATTACTTAAGAAGAAAAGGAATCGCAATCGCTAAAAAGAGGGGAGAGCGCTCTGCCTCTGAAGGTCGGATTCAGTCATATATCCATACGGGGGGTAAGATTGGTGTCCTGGTAGAAGTAAACTGTGAGACCGATTTTTCAGCAAATTCGAAAGAGTTTGCCGAATTTGTCAAAAACCTTGCCATGCATATCGCGGCAACCAATCCCATTGCGGTGGACAGGGAAAGGATTCCTTCCGAAATAATAGAAAGGGAAAAAGGGATTTATTTAAGCCAGGCAAAAGATTCGGGTAAGCCGGAAAAGATAATTGAAAAGATTGTGGAAGGGAAAATGAATAGATTCTTCGCCGAGGCATCTCTTCTGGAACAGCAATATGTAAAGAATCCTGATATAACAATTGAGGATCTCTTGAACGAGCTGATAGCAAAAACAGGGGAAAATATAGTTATCAATAGATTTGTCCGTTTTCAATTGGGGGAAACTCAATGAAGGATAACGATATCCGTTTCAGACGAATTGTGCTCAAGTTGAGCGGTGAAGCCATGATGGGCAATAAGTCCTACGGTATCGATCCGGTCCAGCTCAAGGCCGTTGCTGGTGGAATTAAGGAGGTTCATTCCGCAGGTGTTGAGATTTCTATCGTAATAGGGGGGGGCAACATATTTCGCGGGTTGCACTCGTCCGGCTATGGCATAGGACGAGCTCCCGCGGATCACATGGGTATGCTGGCAACGATTATTAATGCGCTCGCCCTGGGGGAGACGCTGAATAATCTTGGTTCAGAAACCAGGATAATGTCGGCCATAGATATGCATAAGATAGCGGAACCCTTTATTAGGAAGAGGGCTATCAGCCACCTTAAGAAAGGACGGATCGTCATTTTCGGTGCAGGAACGGGTAATCCTTTTTTCAGCAGTGATACCGCCGCTGCTTTGAGGGCTATGGAGGTTGAGGCGGAGGTCCTTTTAAAGGCAACAAAGGTTGATGGGGTATATGAATCAGACCCTGAAAAAGATCCTTTATCAAAACCCTTTGTAAGGTTGACTTACAGGGAGTATATTGAAAAGGGCCTGAAGGTGATGGACATGACGGCGGTAACTCTTGCGATGGGTCAAAACCTACCTATCATAGTTTTTAGTATCCGGCAAAGTGAAAACATATTGAAGGTTGTTACTGGGCAGAAAGTAGGCACATTAATAGGGGAGGAATAATCATGAAAGACGAGATACTCTCCGAATTACGACAGAAGATGAATGATTCCGTTGAGTCGTTAGAAAAAGATCTTCTTAGGATAAGGACCGGCAGGGCCTCTGCGACTCTTCTCGACGGAATAAAGGTCAACTGTTATGAGACCCATATGCCCTTGGACCAGGTTGCTTCGATTTCAGTCCCCGAAAGCCGGTTGATTACCATAAAACCTTGGGACCAGAGTATTATCGGGGAGATAGAAAAGAGCATTCTTAAGTCCGAACTGGGGTTGATGCCCATGAATGACGGAAAGATAATTCGGATTTCCATACCTCCTTTGAGCGAGGAAAGAAGAAAGGAGTTGGCAAAGATAGCCAAAAAGATAGCTGAAGATGCTAAGATCTCTGTACGTAATCACAGGCGTGAAGCTAATGAACGATTCAAGGAGTTGAAGAGCCAAAAAGAGATTTCCGAAGATGAGATGTTTAAATCGCAGGATGAAGTCCAGAAGATTACCGATGAGTTTATTAAGAGTATCGAAAAAATAACCGCTGAGAAAGAGAAAGAGATTATCGAATTCTAAGTTTCCTTCCCTTATAAATTCCATTTTGCCTTGTGATAAAGGCGCGCGGGAACGGCAACAGACAGTAGCTTTGCATCCGCTGTTAGTCAGGCCGGAATCCCTCAGCCGGCATTGACATGGTAAACTCGACGCTTGCAAAGTTCTGGTAATAATTAGACTATAATTAAGTCTATAAATCTAGATTTGATCAGGCATGCAACGTCAGATTAAATATTTTTGATATATTTTAAAATCCGAATATCGAATATCGAAATCCGAAACAAATACGAAATTCAAATATTCAAATATCAAAACAAACAGATTTGGTTTCGCAAATTAATCAGAGTAATTGTTTGTGTCATTTGAATTTTGGTCATTCGATATTGTCCTTCGACTTCGCTCAGGATGGTGAGTAAGTCGAACCATTTCGTGCTTCGTGCTTCTTATTTCGAATTTGGATCGCATCTTACACTGTCTGTGAGATCACATATTAGTTAATACAAATTAAGTGATATGAATATGCCGAAGATCGAGTCTGATAAACTACCCAGACATGTTGCCATAATTATGGACGGGAACGGGAGATGGGCCAGAAAAAGGACCTTGAACAGGGTGCGTGGACATGAAGAGGGGGTAGAATCAGTCAGGGTTATCGTAAGGACAAGCAGAAATCTGGGGATAAAGTGGCTCACTTTGTATGCCTTTTCTGAAGAAAACTGGAGAAGGTCCAAGAAAGAAGTCGATTCCCTCATGATGCTTCTGAAACGATTCCTCAAAACAGAATTAAAAGAGATGGTTACAAACGGGATCCGATTTCAGGCCATCGGAAACACTGATAAATTTCCGGAAGACGTCAGGTCTGTTATCGATAATACCGTAAAACGTACAGCCGGGAACAGTGATATGATACTTTCTCTGGCACTAAGTTATGGAGGCAGGCAGGAAATATATCGGGCTGTCCGGAAGATAGCTGAGAAGGTCAGGTCGGGGGATATACATCCGGAAGAGGTTACCGAGAAACTTATATCGGATAGTTTATACACGGCGGGAATGCCTGATCCGGACTTGCTTATAAGGACAAGCGGTGAATGCAGGGTAAGCAATTTCCTATTATGGCAGATCGCGTATACTGAAATCTATATCACTCCTGTCCTGTGGCCGGATTTCCGAAAGAAAGAATATCTTTTGGCCCTTGAGGATTTTCAGAAGAGGAACAGGAGATTCGGAGCCACCGGGGAATAGCAGGAAAAAGGATTTTTCCATGCAAATTAAGAGATGGCTTACCGGCATAATCTTTGCCCCCTTGCTGATTTACATGATCGGGATAGGCCCGCGATGGCTTTTTTATTCGTTTCTTTTTGTTGCCGCCATCGCTGGCCTGATAGAGTTTTACCGGATGTCTTTCCCGGCGCTTTCCAGTTTAGTGCGGTGGTCAAGCTATTTCATTACCCTCCTATTGTTTCTCATATTCAGATTTGAAAAGCTGTCGCTTGCTCCGGTAATAATTTCCTTGTGGGCACTTGTTCCCCTGACTTTCTATATGCTGAGACAGCCTGAGATCGATGGTAGCTTGGCTTCGGATGTGGGAACAGCCGTTTTTGGTCCGGTATATATATGCCTGCCCCTGGCAATGCTGATAATGATTGATATGTGTCCGCAGGGGAACATGTGGATTTTTTTCCTCCTGGCTGTTATTTTTGCCAATGACACCGCTGCCTTCTACATAGGGAGCTTGTTGGGAAGGCATAAGCTTTATGAAAAGATAAGTCCCAGAAAGACCTGGGAAGGAGCTGCGGGCGGACTGATAGGCAGCCTTATAGTTGCCCTTTTATTCTTGAGTATCATTCAGATTCATGAGAAAAATCAGGGAATCATAGTCCTTGTGCTCCTGCTTTCCGTAGTTGCACAGATCGGAGATCTTTCGGAATCCTTGTTAAAAAGGATAAGCGGGATCAAGGATTCGGGGAAGATCCTCCCCGGCCATGGAGGAATATTGGACGTGATAGATGGGCTGTTGTTTGCAATCCCTGTCATGTATCTTTATTTGTACTGGATTATTTGAATGTTGTGAGGCAGCTCCTTGAGAGGGAGAAGAATAATAAGCATTAATCGGGAGAAGAGGCTATTCTTATAACATTGAGGTTCGATAATGGCACTTAATAAATATGACAGGGTCAGGAGCTTGGTCACCGGGGGGGCGGGATTCTTGGGGTCACATCTTTGTGAAAGACTGCTTGACTCCGGGGACTACACGATCTCGCTTGACAACTATTTTACAGGTCAGAGACGAAATATCGCCCACCTTATTAATAACAGTCATTTTGAAATTATACGGCATGACCTTGTTAATCCTATTCTTCTGGAGGTGGACAGGATATATAATCTGGCATGTCCGGCCTCACCTATCCAGTATCAACATAATCCAGTTAAGACTACCAAGACCAGTGTTATGGGTGCCATTAACATGCTGGGCCTTGCCAAAAGGGTCAAGGCGAGGATATTACAGGCTTCAACCAGTGAGATATACGGCGATCCAACCGTTCATCCCCAAGGAGAAGGATATTGGGGAAATGTCAATTCTATAGGACCCAGAGCGTGTTATGATGAAGGAAAGCGATGCGCTGAGACACTGTTTTTCGATTATTACAGACAGAATAATGTGGATATAAGGGTTATTCGTATCTTTAATACCTACGGACCGCGCATGCATCCAAATGATGGAAGGGTCATCAGTACTTTCATTGTTCGGGCACTGGCGGATGAAAATATACCCATTTTCGGAGACGGGAATCAGACAAGGTCATTCTGTTATGTAGATGATATGATTGGGGGAATAATAAAGATGATGGAGGGCCCGGATGATTTTATCGGGCCTGTGAATCTGGGCAATCCTATGGAATACAAGGTCAAGGATCTGGCTGAACTAATTATAAAACTAACCGGATCAAAGTCACAGATAGAGTTCCACCCTCTACCGCCGGATGACCCCAGGAGGCGCTGGCCTGATATAAGCATGGCCAGGGAAAAACTCGGGTGGGAACCTGAAATCGGACTCGAGGATGGGCTCACAAAGACTATTCAGTACTTCAGGGATATTATTTATTCAAAATGAAAAATATTAGCGTAATGGGTTCCACCGGTTCCATCGGTATAAACGCCCTCAAGGTTATAGAATCAAAACCGGAAGAATACAGGATAGTCGCGCTGGCGGCGGGCAGGAACATAGATCTACTTTTGAAGCAGATTTTACGGTTTCAGCCCGCGGTTGCTGCTGTTTCAGAAGGTGTTTTGGCGACGTCTTTAAAGGGAAAACTTAAGGGGCGATCAAAGACCGAAATCCTATCAGGGTCGGAAGGTTTTAGGGAAGTCGCCTCTCTCGAGGAGGCCGACACTGTAATCTCCGCCATAAGCGGCGCTGCAGGTCTGGTCCCTACCTACAGGGCGGTTGAGGCCGGGAAAAATATCGCCCTGGCTAATAAAGAGACAATGGTTATGGCCGGTCCCCTCATTATGGACCTTGCAAAGGCTAACCATGTCTCCATACTTCCTATTGACAGTGAGCATAGCGCCATTTTTCAGGCCCTCCAGGGACATTATAGGGAAGATCTTAGACGTATTATCCTTACTGCTTCCGGCGGTCCTTTCAGGGATGTGCCGAAGGAAAAACTGGAAATAATCACTCCCGAAGAGGCGCTCAAGCATCCAAACTGGGACATGGGCAAGAAAGTAAGCATTGATTCCGCCACCCTCATGAATAAAGGTCTGGAGACAATAGAGGCCAAGTGGCTCTTCAGCCTTGATATTGATCAGATAGACATTCTCATCCATCCTGAGAGCATTGTTCATTCCATGGTTGAATACAGAGACGGTTCGATAATAGCTCAATTAGGTGTTCCTGATATGATAACTCCCATATCCTATGCGCTCTCATATCCTCGTCACGAGGAGACCGGTCTTCCTGCATTAAGGCTTGAGAAAGTAGGGAAACTGACTTTTCAAAAACCCGACATGGAAAGATTCAAATGTCTTGCCCTTGCCCTCAATGCATCCGAGATGAGTGAAAGTATGCCGGTAGTGCTGAATGGGGCCAACGAGGTAGCTGTTGAATCCTTCCTGCAAGGTAAGATAGGTTTTCTCCAGATCCCCCGTGTTATAGAGAAGACCATGGAGATACATGAGTCCTTTTCCATTGACAATATTGAAAAAATCCTTGAAGCTGATAAATGGGCAAGAAAGACCGCTGAAAAGGTATTGCGCGGTATGGCCAATTAGTAGGAAAGGCGGGTTAATTAGTGGATTTTATTATAGTTTTTTTACGAAGTTCAGGGCATGTCTTATTATACTACCTGCTCCCGTTTGTGGTGGTGTTAGGCATCATGATTTTCTTCCACGAGCTGGGGCATTTCCTGACAGCCAAGTCTTTTGGGGTAAAGGTCCTTAAATTCGCGCTCGGCTTCGGACCGAAGATCGTGGCTAGAGAGGTGGGTGAGACGGAATACTCCATACGATACGTCCCATTAGGCGGATTTGTAAAGATGCTGGGGGAAGAAGAGGAAGATGAGGATTTTGAGGACCTATCCCCTGAGGAAAAGGAAAGGGCCTTTAATAATCAGCATGCTTTGAAGAGGATGGCTATTGTTGCCGCGGGACCACTGTTTAATCTTTTTCTGGCACTGATTCTATTCTGTGGTATTTTTCTGATTTCCGGAGATCATATTATCACTCCCGAGATCGGGGAGGTAAGGGCCGACTCGCCCGCCGACAGGGCTGGTTTGAAGGCAGGTGATATTATCTTATCTGTTCAAGGACGGGAGATCGGAAGTTGGGAAGAACTTAAAGGACTCATTGAGAACCAGTACAGCCCTGTTCAACTCACCGTGAGAAGGGGCGATGAACTATTAACCGTTACGGTAACCCCTGAAGAAGGCGTCGTTCAAAATGTATTTGGCGAAGAAATCAGGACTCCCTTGATAGGTATCGTGACTGCGGGAAAATATGAGAAGATAGACCTAGGGGTGTGGGAATCGGTCAAGGGTAGTTTCACCGAGACATGGAAATGGATCAAATTGACCTGCTTGGTTGTGGCAAAACTTTTTCAGGGAGCTGTGTCAATCGATAAAATTGGCGGTCCCATTGCGATCGGACAGTTGACAGGCCAACTGGCTGAGCAGAGTTTTAGCAACCTCGTGCCCTTTATGGCTGTAATAAGTATCAATTTAGGTATATTGAATCTATTTCCTATCCCGGTACTTGACGGCGGCATGATTATTTTTCTATTGGTCGAACTAATATTGAGGAGGCCCATAAGTCTAAAAACGCGTGAATTGGCACAGAAGGTGGGATTGTCCATTTTAATCATCTTAATGATGATAGTATTCTACAATGATATTCTAAGGCTCTTCCGTTAGAACCCATGATATTTGCTATCAATACCTCAACTAGTCGGTTCAGTGTGGCACTTATAGAAGAGGGCGGGGCATTAGTGGAAGAATACCTGATCTCTCCCAGTGGCAAGAATCTCAGGGGTCTGATGCCCGCTGTTGATTCCCTCTTCGCATCCACCGGGGTCACAGTGCATGATTTAAGAGCGGTTGCTGTGGCAACGGGACCGGGCAGTTTCACCGGGCTAAGGGTAGGGCTATCGACCGCCAAGGGTATTGCCTATAGCCTTAATATACCTTTAATCGGGGTGTCCAGTCTGGAGGCTATGGCGTATCAAATGCCTTATACAGAATATACCCTGTGCCCCATAATATCTTCAAGGAAAGGGGATATCTTTGCCGCCCTATTCAAATGGGATAATGAGCCGGGGATTGTAAGAGTCACCGAGGACAGATCTTTGAAAATGGGTAAACTGAGTTCCCTTGTTGCGGGCCCCACACTTTTCATGGGAAATGATTTCAATAAGCAGGGATCTTGCCTGGGGGAGCTTCTTGGAGAAAATGCATTGCTGGCGCCAGCCTATCTGTGGAACCTAAGGGCCTCCGCTATCGCCTTTTCAGGGCTCAAAAGGTTTCTTAAAGATGATTTTGATGATATCCGAGATCTGGCCCCAGCTTACTTACGGGGTCCTGATATCAGGCCCAACCCTTTCCCGGTCGTTACAGGAAAGAAAGGAGCCATTGTTCAGGCTCCAAGGCAGAAGGTCAGTTGACAAAAGGTTTATAATAAATAGTATTATTGTGCTTATATAATTTCGGGATATTAATCTGATACTATGGCATCCTACAATAGGCATAGGAATAAAATAGAAAATAAATACCCCATCGCAAAGGACGGTTTACCCTTTATTCTATCGGGAGCTATTATTGCGGTTACCCTTTGCTTTGCAGGGTTATGGTATGCCTCTATTCTTATGGGCATTGCAAGCCTGTTTGCCGTATACTTTTTCAGGGACCCTAAACGGAGAGGCAATGTCCCTGAAAATGGTGTGTTGAGCCCGGCGGACGGCAGGATAATAGATGTTCGGCATATAGACGATGGGGATAATCCTATTGGTGAACCCGCCATAAAGGTGAGTATATTTATGTCGCTTTTTAATGTCCATGTAAACCGTATCCCGGTGAGCGGCAGGGTGGCGAAAATCGTTTATTATCCGGGAAGGTTCTTTTCCGCTAATATGGACAAGGCATCGGAGCAGAATGAAAATAACAGGATTACGATCGATGGGGGTAGTGGAAGAAGGATAGCTTTTGTCCAGATCGCCGGCTTGATTGCCAGACGAATTGCATGCTGGATTAAAGAGGAGGATTATGTTAAAGCCGGTCAGAGGTTCGGCCTTATCCGGTTTGGTTCAAGGCTGGATGTCTATCTTCCCGCCGGGAGCCGTCTTATTATTAGGCCGCGGGAAAAGGTAAAGGCCGGTGAAACTGTTATAGGTTATTTGCCATGAAAACAAAAAGAAAAAAGAAGACCCGGAAAAAGACCAGGAAGGGGATCTTCATTCTGCCGAACCTTTTTACCTCGGCCAGTCTATTCGGAGGTTTTTATGCGGTTATAGCCGCTATACAGGGCAGATTTGAGGCGGCTGCAGTTGCCATTATCATCGCAGCTGTATTTGATGGGATTGACGGGAGGATAGCACGGTTTACCAAGACAAACAGTTATTTTGGAAAGGAATATGATTCTCTCTGCGATCTGGTATCATTCGGCATGGCACCGGCCATACTGGCCTTCCTGTGGGCGCTGAAACCGTTCGGCCGCCTGGGCTGGCTCGCGGGATTTATGTACGTTATATGCGGGGCCTTAAGGCTCGCGAGGTTCAACGTGGAAAGAAACACTGTTGGGGATACCCATTTTAAAGGGTTGCCTATCCCTGCCGCCGCATGTTTTATCAGTTCAATAATACTGTTTACGGACAGCATCAATTTCTTTGCCGAGAAGAAAGATGTTATATCAATCATAGTAATATATGTCTTATCCTTCCTTATGGTAAGTTCCATAAGCTATATGAGTTTTAAGGAATTCAACATAAGGAACCAGAAGCCATTCAATGTGCTTGTGGCGATTATATTGGTTTTTATTGTTATAGCTTATAAACCGAAGATCCTTCTTTTCCTTATCCTGTTGTCCTACATACTCTCCGGCCCTGCCCTATCACTCTTTCTCTTTCGAAGAAAAGACTATGGGAAAAAAGAGTTCCTGATTCCTGTTTCAATGGATAATGAAAATGGAGATGATTTTAAAGAGATAAACGAACAGGGGATTTCCAGGTAGCTGTTTATGAGGGTGACGGGGGGCAAGTCGAAAGGCCGACTTCTGGCTAACATTAAAGGCCTTAATATCCGTCCCACTTCCGGCAGGGTAAGGGAAGCAATCTTTGATCTTTTAGGCCAGGATGTCTCAGGGTTAAAGGTCCTTGATTTATTCGCAGGGACGGGCAGTTTGGGTATTGAGGCGCTCAGCAGAGGCGCTTTATGGGCCTTATTTATTGATGATTCATCTTTGGCGATAAAGACTATACGCAAGAATCTGAGACTATGCGGGTATGAGAACTCGAGTAATGTCCTCAAAAGAGATATTATGAGGGGATTACCGCTGGGACACCGGTTTTTTCAAGGGGGAATAGACCTGGCCTTTATTGACCCTCCATATGGTAAGGACTTTATACCTCCCGTACTGAAGGAACTTTCCGAGGGGAAAATCTTGACATCACTTTCGGTTGTGGTGGCTGAGTCAATAAAAGATGTCGAACTGCCTGCCAGAGTCGGAGAATTCCGGTTGGGTGACACCAGGATCTATGGAGAAACCAAATTGGATATCTATTATAGGAAGGGTGTTTGAAATGAAGGCTAAGATAGCAGTTTATCCCGGGACCTTTGATCCGTTAACCAACGGCCATCTAAGTATCATAAACAGGGCCGTTACCATATTTGATAGTGTGATCGTTGCCATATTGATTAATCCCATGAAAAAGCCCCTCTTTTCTCTGGATGAAAGGAAAGCTATGATAGAGGAGGTATTACAGGAGAGGCGCAATGTTGAGGTTGATTCTTTTGAAGGCCTGCTGGTTGATTATGCCGTTAAAAGAGGATCAAATGTGATAATCAGAGGACTCAGGGCCCTGTCGGATTTTGAATTCGAGTTTCAACTGGCACTAATGAATAGGAAGTTGAACAGGGATGTTCAATCCATCTTTTTGATGACTGATTACAAGTGGTTTTATATCAGCTCCACCATAATAAAAGAGGCTGCAGGTCTGGGCGGAAAGATCGGCGGACTCGTGCCCCCTGTCGTCTGTAGAAGATTAAAAGAAAAATATGGTTATTAAAAAGATATGATCACCTGAGAGAGGAGGGCCAGATATGTCTTTGACCAAAGAAGAGATAATAAATAGTATCTATAATCAGGTCGGGTTGAGTAAAACCATGTCCCGTTCGGTTGTTGAAAGCCTTTTTGAGATTGTTAAAACGACACTTGAAAGGGGCAAATCCGTGCTCATAAGCAGGTTTGGGAGATTCACTGTAAAGGAAAAAGGGGAGAGGAGGGGAAGAAATCCCCAAACAAGCGAACAGATCCGCTTGAAGCCGAGAAAGGTGGTGCTTTTTAGATCCTCCGGTGTGCTTAAAAAAAGAATAAATGCAAAAGCTAAAGCCTCAGAATAAAGGCGTCGGTAAATCCCATATCCTCCAGTCTCTTTTCAATTTCCCCTGCCTTGACCAACGTAGTTGATTTGGATACATGGAGCCGAAAGAATTTCTGATCATCTTCATCAAGATACTCCATGATATTAACATAATCAAAGATAACCCTTAACCGTTTAGCAAGGTTGAGCGCGTTATTCTCATTTTTAAAGGCTCCCACCTGCACGGTGAATTCCCCGGTTTCAAAATCTTTGATATCCAACTTGGGGGTTGTTTCGTCGTCCGATACCGTTTCACCGATTTCTCTACCCAGAGCGATGATTTTCACATCCGCCAGTCCAGTACCATCCATATGTATTTCTTTTGCCGCACCGTACGAAAGATCGATAATCCTTCCCTTTACAAAAGGGCCACGATCATTTATACGCACGAGCGTGGACTCATTATTCTCAAGATTTATTACGTTTACATAAGTCCCTATAGGGAGGGTTTTATGCGCCGCCGTCTTTTTGTACATATCAAATATTTCACCGCTGGACGTGGGCTTGCCATGAAAAGCCTTTCCATACCATGATGCCTTGCCAGTCTCGATAAATCCAACGGCATCCGGTAAAGGGTGGTAACGTTCCCCGTTCACTTCATACAAGCCGGAAATATCCCCCACATTTTCTTCAGCAGGTGAAATTCTGACATAGTGCCTTTCCCTTGCACAGGAGGAAAGAAGTAGGATAACTACCAAATAGAAAAAGGATAGTCTGTTCATCCGTAACCTGATCCTCCCGGTTCTTTTTCACCCCGCCGTCCCCTCTAGGGGGAAGATCAGGATGTGGGTGAAATAATATTTATATATTAACAGAAATACTTTTTTATTCAACCAAGTCAAGGATTTTATTGGATATCATGGGATGGGGACTTTGCGTGGTTATTATTTTTTCAATTTTGCTTGACATGGGATTAATGATTTTTAATTATATTGTAATTATAATGTGATTACATTTTGGTCAATATAGCCCCGGCTAAGTCAAATCCGGAGATCGGTGATATTGGAACACAGAAATTACTTAAAAAATCGGGTACTTGCTAATAGCCGAATGCTGATTGCTGATATATGGCTGTACTCTGCGGTAGCCGGCTCTGGAAGATGGAGAACGAAGAAGGTTGGTTTAGCGGTGAACACCAATTATCAAGCAAGGGAATAGATGTTATGAGACTCAAGGATAAGGTAGCGATAGTAACGGGAAGTAGTCGCGGTGTCGGAAGGGCTGTATCGGAGGCATATGGAGAGCAAGGGGCTTGCGTGGTAGTGAATTATCCATGCAATCATGAGCGTAAGAACGCCGATGAGGTGGTTGAAAGAATTCGGTCTATGGGCAGCAGGGCTATAGCCGTAAAGGCTGATGTGGCCAGGAAGGATGAGGTGGAAAAACTTATTCAGTCTGCTATAGAAGAATTCGGCAAAATCGACATACTCGTAAACAATGCCGGTTTTACACGCCCGGCCATGATGATCAATATGACCGAAGACGAATGGGATCAGGTAATCGATATACATTTAAAAGGTGCCTTTCTATGTTCACAGGCAGCTGCTCCTTATATGAAGGAACAGAATAGAGGAAAGATAATCAATGTTACATCCGTTGCGGGTCTCGTCGGGACAGTAGGACAGATCAATTATAGCGCAGCAAAGGGCGGTGTTATTAGCATGACGAAATCCATGGCCAGAGAGCTGGCCCGGTATAATGTCTGTGTGAATGTCATTTCCCTTGGGATTGTGGCTACCGATATGACTAAAAAGATAAGAACAGATGAGAAACTTAAAGAGATCTATATGAACAGGATTCTCTTAAAACGTTTCGGCGAGCCCCAAGATATCTCCCCTGCCTTTGTGTTTATGGCTTCCGACGAGAGCAACTATATAACCGGCCAGCTCCTTTGTGTTGATGGCGGCTATGGCATGGTATGATACAGGGGCCTTGAGCTAAATGAAACAGGTTCATCCGGT
>CAYQNR010000006.1:0-65854 GCA_964418945.1 uncultured Desulfobacteraceae bacterium | reverse complement strand
GTACCGGTACCGGGCCATACACACTGCATGTGCAGTGCCAGCTTACATACAACATCTATGCCAACGCGCAATACGGCGGCGTTATCTCTCCATCCGGTTCTGTTCCAGTGGCTGAAGGAGGAAATGAGGAGTTTCTTATAACGTCTACAGGAGCCAACAACATTCTGGAGGTCAAGGTTGATGATATCGTGCAGAGCGACGCAACCGGTCAGACCTCTTATACCTATACATTCAGTGGTGTAACAAGTGATCACACCATCACAGCAACTTTTGATCTGCCTTCCAACGCCTGTGTGGATATCTCGGATATCCCGCTGGACGCCCGCTTCCAGGCAGCCCCCGCCAATATCATGTTCGTGCTGGATGATTCCGGGAGCATGGACTGGGAGTTCATGACCCAGGAAAACAACGGCTGTTTTGACGGCTATTACTACGTTTTTGATGATCCCGGCGATAATTTGTATCGGGGGGTGTTACCAGACGACAGCAGAAGGATGTACTGGAAATCCCAGTGGGCGGGCTACAACAGGATGTATTATGATCCGAATCAGACATACAACCCATGGCCCACGCTTTCCAATGCCGACCCGGATAATCCTAAGTCTCACCCAAAGCATACCACAACATTTAATCTGAACGAGGAGTATTATAGCTTCTTGACCGGGGCCGGCGAAGGCACCAGGATCATTGTCGACAATCAGGACGCGAATTTTTCCATGACCCCCGGAGCTCCCGCGATTACCATAGACGACGAGGACTCAGGATTCACCAAAACCGGACCCACCTGGTATTGGTACTCAGGATGGAAGGAATCCACCAACACCGATCAGGCATACAATAATGACTTCTATTTTACCGATTGGGAGAGTAGCACCCCCTATACTGCTACCTGGACCCCTCCCGCAGGGACGTATTCTGTAAAGGCCCGGTGGGATGAGAATAGGGGTTGGTACGGTTCGCGAAATTCCAGTTCTGTGCCCTATACCATTAATCACGCAGGCGGTTCGGATATATTTACGGTTGATCAGGAACAAGACGGCGGCAAGTGGGTCTCCTTGGGCACCTCCAGTTATGAATTCGATGGTACCACCGATAATGTGCAGCTTAATTTTACCTGCACTGATGACTACGAAATGGCAGTTGCCGACGCCGTGCAGTTTATCCCTGAGGGAGAGGGATGGGACTGGGCGACAAGCGACTATGCCCATGGAAATCATTATTACTATACTCCAACAGCAGGCATAGAATACACCGCGACCTGGACCCCCAACATTCCGACAACAGGGGACTATAAGGTCTATGCAAAATGGGACGCCTCTTCCGAAACTTACCTGCGCTCCACAAGTGTGCCGTATAAGGTTACCTATACCAGTGGCATGGAATCTACCGTAAACGTAGATCAGCAGCAGAACAGCGGCATATGGGTGGAACTTGGGCAGTATTATTTTGACACCGGCACATCCGGAAACGTCTCCATAACATATACCGTACCTGATCTTGATCACACGGTCTGCGCAGACGCGGTGGAATTCGAGACAGCCGACTACACGCCGCCTGTCATAAGTATCAAGAATTCCCACTGCTATGTCTGGTCGGAATCTGAAAGCAGGCCCTACCTGGTAAACCTTGTGGCCGATTCGGGCGAAATAGAGTATTATTACATAAATGATGACGGTGATAATAAGATCGAGCAAGGCGAGATAGGGATGACAGATAGCCCCCCGGCTGATGTGGTAACCGGCAGGACCTATGCCGAGGAAAAACAGAATTTCGCCAACTGGTACTCCTATTACCGGAGGCGCGAGCTGACCGCCACCGCGGCCATCTCCCAGGTAATCACTAGCATGTCGGGTGTAAACATAGGGATCTCCAGTATTAACGGAAATCTGGTTCAGCCCGTCGTCTCCACGGAAGAATCAGGCACGCTCCTGAACAGTCTCTACAATCTTACGCTTAGGGCCCAGGGGACTCCCCTGAGAAGGGGTCTTCAGGACGTTGGACAGTATTTTCACCAGAATGACGGAAAGACCGGAGGCATCGGGTCCTCTCCTTATACTACAGCGGAAAACGGAGGTGAATGTCAACAGACATTTGCCATCCTCATGACGGATGGATACGAGTCCGGGTCAAGTCCATACGTTGGAAATGTGGATGGCGATAACGGGGTTCCCTATGCGGACCCATACTCGAATTCCATAGCCGATGTGGCCATGTATTACTATGAGAACGACCTGTCTTCAGGCCTGGATAACCTGCTGTCCACAAGCGACGCGGACCCCGCCGACTGGCAGCATATGGTTACCTACACCGTCTCATTCGGGGTTACAGGGACACTGGATCCCGACGACTATGATGAGGATCTTAAAAACAAGGAAACCGGTCAATATATTGTATGGCCTAATCATTCTTCCGGTACCGACCAGCACCATATAGACGACATGTGGCATGCCGCGGTTAACGGCAGGGGTAAATTCTTATCCGCATCCAATCCGGCTGAACTCATCAGTTCATTGCTTTCAATCATGCAAAGCATTGAGGGCAGGATAGGATCAGCCTCATCGGTTTCGGTGAACGGAGATGAATTATACGAGACACTCGCTGAGGATATTAAGATGTTCCAGGCCAGTTACAACAGTGATGGTTGGACCGGCGATGTGAAGGCCTATGATGTTGATGATATTACGGGCGAGGTCGATATGGAGACCTATGCGTGGAGCGCTGCCGATGAGCTTGAAAGCCTGAACTGGGATGACAGGCTGATAGTCGCCTCATATTATGATAGTGTGCACTCTACCCAAGAAGGCATACCATTCAGGGAAGCCAACCTTACGGAAGACCAGAAGGCGCTGCTTGAGAATAATTGGGATACATCAGGGGTGACCAGTATCATAAACTTCCTGAGGGGTGATTCCAGCAATGAGGAACAAAACAGCGGCGTATTCAGGTCCCGTTCCCAGAAGCTCGGAGATATTGTCCATTCCTCGCCCTTACACGTGAACGGAATCCTCTACACAGGCGGGAACGACGGAATGCTCCATGCCTTTGCTGCCGTGGATAACGGTCTGGATATATCAGGAGGCCAGGAGCTATTCGCCTATGTGCCTAACCTTGTTTTCCAAAACCTTGTAAATCTCGCTGATCCCAATTACGGCTTTGAATCCCATGCCTTTTTTGTGGATGTGACTCCTTCTTCGGCATATATAAACAGGACGGACTTGAACTTAACCACCATGCTGGCAGGCGGACTGGGAAAAGGGGGAAAAGGCTATTACGCCCTCGATATATCCGGGCTGTCCAACCAAGACTTTTCAACAACGATCACATCGGAAACAAACTTAGCAGACAGGGTAATGTGGGAATATCCTAATGCAAATACGCCGGAATCGGAGAGAGATGATCTCGGTTATTCATACAGCAAGCCGGCTATTGTTATGTCTAACGCACCTGACCCTTCCGACTCCACCAAGCCAAGGTGGATCGTGATCTTCGGCAATGGGTATAACAGCGAGACCGGGCTGGCGAAGCTCATTATCCTGGACGCAATAACCGGGACCCTCCTCAAAAAGATAGATACGCAGGAAGGCGGGTGTAACGGACTCTCTACACCTGTGTCTATAGATGTGCCTTCCGGAGCGGGAACAGGGACCTTTGATTCCAGGGTAGATTATGTCTATACAGGAGATCTTAAAGGTAACCTGTGGAAGTTCGACCTTACTTCCAGTGACCCCGCTGATTGGGATATCGCCTATTATAATGGAATGACTCCAAAACCGGCTTTCCAGGCAACAGGCCCCGGCGGAATTGCCCAGCCCATTACCACAAAACCTGATGTAATGATACATCCTGATGCGGGCTTTGGATACTTTGTCCTATTTGGCACAGGCAGGTATTTCGGAGACACCGATCTTCAGGATACCAGTGTCCAAACCATATACGGCATATGGGATTATGGAGATGATAGTGATGATGATGAATATATAGGAACCTTCCACAGGAGTTCAACTCCTCAATTATCGAACATGGCGGACGAGGTTACCCTGTTGGAACAAACAATCGTGTCGTGTGAGTCCAGCGGCGGGACCTCCTGTTATGGCGATTACTGGGTGGTCGACGGTCAGAGGCTTAGAGTCATTACCAGCAATACTCCTGATTGGAAAACCACTACCGCAAATGAAGCCGAAACAGACTGCGGGGATTTTGGGGGACTCCCGTGCGACAACGACGATACCGGTAACCCCGACCCCATCAGAAATGTCGGTTGGTTCTTTGATCTTCCGGAAACCGGAGAGAGGGGGGTAAGCGATGTACTTATAAGGGAGGGAAATCTTGTGGTGATAGGGTATGTCCCGAAACAGACCCCTTGCGGCTCCGGCGGCGATTCCATTGTCATGGAATTGGAGGCTGCTACTGGAAGCAGGGTCAGCACGCCCCAGTTCGATATTAACAGTGACGGTATAATTGATTATCAAGACTTTATTAATATCGGGACAGAGGAAGAACCCCATTATGTTTCCCCTACCGGAATGGAGCATGCGGGCAGACTGCTCCCGCCCGCCATCCTTCGGTTAGATCAAGATAGGGAGGTAAAGTACTTCAGTTCTTCCCGCGGAACCATTGAGACAGTGACAGAAAGGGCGGCAAGAACAGGCATCAGCTATTGGAAGGAATATGAGTAATGTAAGAAGGGTTCTAGTATACAAGGGGTCAAGGATTTAAGTACCAATTAGTTGACAGAAAAAAGACCATTGAAAAGGGGACATTAGACATGCATAAGGTTGATAAATCTCTCACAGCCCGGATTAGCGGATTGCTATGTTTGTTTTGTGTTATTCTTTTTTTAGGCATTGCAAGCATCACAAACAACGGCCATGGCTCCGAGGCCGAACAGCCCGAGGATCCGGCGCCGGAACAGAGATCGGACAAAATAAGGAACAAAGTAAAACCGGAATGGAAAATGCCCGATTATTATCCTGCCGAGGGATTCGATGGGATGGGGTATATCAATGAAATAGCGATTAGAGACGACAGAGTTGTCATTGATGACTCGGAGTTTACAATCTCTCCGTCTACGGAGTACCACACGCCGACTTTTGAGAATGCACCCGGCGCCTTATTCAAGGAAGGTGATCGAGTCGGATATGTCTTAGATTCGGAGAAGACCATAACTTCCATGTGGCTAATCGTTATTAAGAGATAATATCCATTTTTCATTCTGCTGGTTTGTTCCAGCGGCATAACTTTCAACTGATTGAGGCCCTATCTTTGATACTCTATAGAGGCACTATCTTTGAATAGGCCGGAGGTAATAGATGATTCGCAGCAATCCCTTTTCAAGACCAACGCTGTTCATCACGGTATTGGGTTTATTGATAAACCTTTCTCTCGCCACAAGAGCTTTCCCCTATTATGGTTTTTACGGTTGGGGAACCGGTGGCTTGGGCTATGATCTGGCCCTTAATACCGCACAAGAAGAAGAAAAGCCATTGATTTTATACTTTCATCTAGATTCATCCACATGGAACGATAGGATGAAAAATGAATACTTGGCTGATTATGAGATTAATGAATTCCTGGAAGAGCTCCCCAAGGTCCATATTAATCCTGATGAAGGAGAAACTGAAAGCGCCATTGCCTCCGAATACAATATTACACGCTACCCGGCATTTCTTGTGTTTATTCCTTCCTTTAATACCGAGCCCAGGAGGATACACCCCTTTTCGGATACGGATATGACTCAGGAAGAATTTTTAAATAGCATTAAAGATAATATAGTCTATGAATATAACCACAAGGCCTTTGAATGTGTTGAAAACGAGGAGTATGAAAACGCCCTGACATACTTTGAAATGGCCCTTAACTATGACCCTGAGACTGCATATTCATATTACGGGATGGGGAACGTATACCATCTCCTTGCGTCGGAACAAAACGATGTTGAACTCTTAAGAAAGGCTGAAGAAACTTATTCCAAGGCCCTGGAGATAGATCCGGAACACGAGGCAAGTATGGAGGCCCTCAAAAAGATCCGGGGTCACGAGGAAGAATAGAAGCAAAGGATAGAGAGCAAAAAACAGAGGTCAGAGCCGAATTAGCTCATAGCTGATAGCTCATAGGGAACAGGTTAAAAGCTCAAAGTTTAAAGCTGAAGGCTCAAACCACAAAATATAGATCCTCAGAGAATCAGAAAATCAGAAGATCAAGAAATCAGAAGGCAGTCTACCACTGTCATTCCGCAGCTTGCCCCCAAAATCCAGCATTTTACGTCATTCTTCGACTCGATCGAAGAACCCAGGGCATCTTCTTTGATATTCGTCATTTCAGTCAGGATACAAAGGATCGATTGCTTTGGGGGAAAAACCAAAATTTATTTGCCATAAGCCCCATCTTAGTAGTAAACTACTCTCCAAATCTAAGAAACTCTTATACGGGAATCTCTTATGCCCAGCAAGAATATCAATAAATTTACCGACGACAATATCTGCAGCATTCTCCTGAAGACAGGCCTGATAGACGAAGCGCAGCACAAGGAGATCCAGGTAAAGAAAAATCAGATCAGATCCAAGCTTAAGCAGATAAAGGCTATGAGGGGCGGCTCTTCAGGGTCCAAGACAAGGATGGAAAGCCCCGTAACCATAGTGGATATCATAGCCTCTCTGGAACTGAAAAGGGCCGATGACAGCTCCAAGGTATTGGATGAAGAGACCATCTTTCAGGTCCTTGCCAAAGTCTGGAAGATTCCCTACAAAAAGATCGATCCACTGACGCTTAACCTGGACCTAATTACAAAGACCATACCCCATACCTTCGCCATGAAGCACCTCGTGCTGCCTATTGAGGTAGGTAACGGATACATGACCGTGGCCACTCCAAACCCCTTTGATATGGAGGCAATGGGTGATATAGCCCAGGTAAGCCACATGAAAGTCAATCCTGTGATCAGCACCAAGACGGATATTATAAAGCTGATCGGTGAATTCTACGGTTTCAAGCGTTCCATAATGGCGGCCGAGACCCAGTTCGCGGGGCCTTCCCTGGACCTGGGCAACCTGGAGCAGTTCGTGCGTCTCCGTTCCCCGGAAGATCTCCTCTCCGATGATCAGCATATCGTGAATGCTGTCGACCACCTGTTCAGTTACGCCTTTGACCAGAGGGCGAGCGATATACATATTGAGCCGAAGAGGGAAAAAAGTATTGTCCGGTTCAGGATAGACGGTGCTCTGCACACTGTGCACGAACTCCCTAAAACCGTCCACCCCGCCATCACCAGCAGGATCAAGACTATTGCCCGCCTGGATATGGCGGAAAAGCGAAGGCCTCAGGACGGCCGTATAAAGATGGAAAAGGAAGGCATCGAATCGGAGATCAGGGTTTCGTCCATACCCGTGGCCTTCGGAGAAAAAATGGTCATGAGAATCATGGATCCGGAAATCCTTTTTCAGAACCTGGAAAATCTCGGCTTCACCCCCATGGACCTCATCCGGTATCAGCAATTCATAAATCTGCCCCATGGGATTATACTGGTCTGCGGCCCCACGGGCAGCGGCAAATCCACCACTTTGTACTCTACGCTCAGGTATCTCTCCACACCCGATATCAATATAACCACTGTGGAGGATCCCATCGAGATGGTCTATGATGCATTCAATCAGATCGCGGTCCAGCCCTTGGTAGGGATTACCTTCGCGTCCATACTCAGGAATATCTTAAGGCAGGACCCCGATATTATCATGATCGGCGAGATGAGAGACATGGAGACCGCTCAAAACGCCATACAGGCCGCTCTTACCGGTCATCTCGTGCTGTCCACCCTTCATACCAACGACGCGTCGTCATCCATTACCCGGCTATTGGATCTGGGCATACCAGCATTTCTTATCAAGGCGACTCTGGCCGGAATACTGGCACAGAGACTGGTCAAGAAGATATGTCCCCACTGCAAAGAAACCTTTGAAATGGAGGCCTCCGATCTGGCGTCTCTGGGACTGGATATAGGAAAGAGCGGCAAGGTGGAACTCTTCAGGGGCAAAGGCTGTCTCAAATGCCGCGGCACAGGCTATTTCGGAAGGACCGGCATCCATGAAGTCCTGCCCGTAACGGAATCCATCCAAGGCATTATTGATCCGGAGACTGATATGAAAAAGATCCGGGACCGCGCCCAGAAAGAAGGCATGGTAACCCTGAGGGAAAATGCCGTTAAAAAACTGCTGGACGGCACCACCACCTATCAGGAGGTCCTGAGGGTTACCTGGGAGCTTTAAAAAATACAGGGCCCAAAAGGGACACAGGCATAGGACCAAGTGCATGCTCACACAATTAATCATCTCCGATTTCGCCATTATAAGCCATTTGGAGATCGATTTTAGGCCGGGTCTCAATATAATGTCTGGAGAGACCGGCGCCGGCAAATCCATCATTATCAACGCGGTGAATCTGATCCTGGGAGGAAGGGCCTCGGCGGACCTTATCAGAAGTGGGGCTAAGGAGGCAAGGGTTGAGGCACTGTTCACCCTCCCTGATAATTCCTTGATATCGAAATACCTGTCTGAACTGGATGTCCGATCTGATGGAGAACTCCTGATCAAGCGGACTATCTCACGCGAAGGCCGCAACCGGATTCTGATTAACGGGTCCATGGCCACCCTTCAGATGCTGTCTGGGATCGGCATGATGATGATAAGCATTTCAGGCCAGCATGAGCACCAGGCCTTACTGAAACAGGACAATCACGTCTTTCTCCTGGATGATTTCGGCGGTTTGACTGCCGAGCGGATGGATCTGGCCGAATCCTTCAATAGATACGAGGCCGTGAAAGAGAAATGTCTGAAGATGGAGAGGGAGATCAAGCAAAGCAGGGAAAGACAGGAACTGGCCCTTTTTCAGACAAAGGAAATCGAAGCCGCCCATATACTTGATAGAGAAGACAGCCTCCTGGAGGAAGAGAGAAAACGTCTCAGGCACGCGGAACAGCTTAAAGAGATAATTGCCGGTACATATGACACCCTTTATGAAAAAGAGGATTCCATTATCTCCGAACTCTCCCTATGCGTAAAGGGGGTAGAAAAAGGCTCTGAAATCGACCGCAGGCTGGAATCAGTCGGAAATGCCCTGGCGTCCGCCAAGGCGGAACTGGAAGAAACGGCCCTTCACCTCAGACAGCTTCGTGACAGCGTGGTTATTAGTCCCTACCGGTTGGAAGAGGTGGAGGAAAGGTTACACTCCCTCAACAGCCTGAAAAAAAAATATGGTCCCTCCCTTGAAAATGTCATGGCCTTTAGAGAAGAACTCTCGGGGATGATACATAACCTGGACCGCCAGGAAAAGGAACTGGAAGACATTAAGAAAGACCTTAAGAAACAGGAAAAAGATACTGTCTCCAGGGCCACAGCCCTTTCTTTGAAGAGAAGAGAGATAGCTGAAAAGATGGAAAAATCCGTAGAAGGTGAACTCGCTCTGCTGGAAATGGGTGGGACCAGATTTGAGGTGAGGTTCGCCCCGAAAGACCCCGAAGATATCAATGACCCGGAGACCCTTATAAACTCCGTCAGACCGGAGGGTTATGACAGGGTTGAATTCATGCTTTCACCCAATGTGGGCGAGGAGCTGAGACCCCTCTCTAAGATAGCATCCGGGGGTGAGCTGTCAAGAATCATGCTGGCCCTGAAGACTATCCTGGCCAGAAAGGCCTCAGTGGAGACAATAATCTTTGATGAGGTGGATTCAGGTATCGGAGGGGCCACGGCAGAGGTAGTAGGAGAAAAACTCAATTCCTTGGCCCAATACCATCAAATCCTTTGCATAACCCATCTCCCCCAGATTGCCAGCAAAGGGGATACACATTTTCTGGTAACAAAGACCGTGAGGGGAAACCGAACCGAGACCCTTATCACGGCATTGAGCAGGGACCAGAGGGTGAAGGAGGTGGGGCGACTAATGGGCGGGAAGGTGGTCTCTGACCAAGCTATCGCCCTCGCCAGGGAGATGCTGGGGAAACATATTTGACAGGACATATTAACTCTTCAATCTTACCAACTGCCCGTGTTCTAATATCTCATTGTCCAGTGGCACGGCGATGGTATATTCGCTTCTCACCTCTTCAGCCCTAATTTCTCCCTGCTTGGCCCCCAGGAAAAAATATTCCTTGCCGTTCAAGGACTGAATCGGTTCCGACTTTCTGAATACCTCAAAAACGCTGCCCTTGGTTATACCTACATCCTCTCCCCCGTTAATTATCACATTGTTGTTATCCGTTAATTTTATCTTTCCTGTCCAGGGAATGGAATCAAGGGCCTCAGAGACACCAGATGATTGGTCTTCAAGGATGGAAGATAATTCCTCATCCAATATATTATAATCAACCTCCCATGTTTCGTCCTGGTCTTCCGGACCTTCAGAATCCATTTTTATGTTCCTGGTTTCGGTTTCGGCGCTAACCAGAGTGCCGTTTATAATATCAAGGGCGTTCATGCTCATGGAAATGGTAACGTGCTTTTTTATCCCTCGGAAAGGCCATAAACCGCTTTTTTTGGTTACCACATCAAAAGGGTTGATAGTGGCGGTAATGAGCATATCCATTCCCATTTCCTCAGCCTTTTTTACAAGCTCCTGATCAATAACCACCCCATATTGAGGAGATGAAGTGACCAGGTCTGATCTGTCAAAATCCTCTAACATGGTTACTGAAATGTGATCACCCTTTCGGAGCAAATCCACAAACCTATCAGCAATCAGGGGCACCACTTCCTGTTTGATCCCGGCGTGGTTCACGAAAGGCGCAACCAGGGTTCTTTTGGTGAGAACCGCCTCTTCCCCTGCTATTGCTCCAGATATGGATTCGACTGGGTGGGTAGTGAAACTGTATATTGATTTGAACATGCCGCAGCCGAAGCCCGTTAGTAACATAAATATGAATATGATTAGAAAGAACCATCTTGTGAAAGTGACCGTTTTCATTAATCAGCCTCCATTGTATAGTCTACTATAATAACAACATGAACCTCGAACATGGAATCCCAACACCCCTTGACCCCTTATTTACCAAACAATATCAAATGAATCAAATTTTCCCTGCCATTCCTCCACGGTCTTTTCCACCCGGACAACTTCGGCATAGGGCGGGCCATGGTGACACCAGGTTATCATCTGATTTACCTTCTCTTCAAGACCTTCCGCCAGGACTTCCACACACCCGTCGGGCCTGTTCTTCACCCAACCTTTTATTCCCAGTCCTCTGGCCTCTCTACGGGTTGAGTCCCTGAACCACACACCCTGAACCCTGCCTTCAATGATAAGGCGCACTCTTATATCACCCATGGGCTTGCTCCTTATCTTGTAATCATATTATCTAAAAATCCTTCATCCAGTCAGATGCAAGAAAGTGTCTGGGATTCAAGGGTTCAAGGATTTAAGTGTTTGAAACGCAGCAAATGGGAACCCGCATTCATCATTCCATTTTTACATTCGACATTCTCTTTTAAGACTTTAAACTTGAATCCTGATTATCAAACAACCCCTCCTCCGTAGCAGATTACTGCAGAGGGTGGACTAATTTGGAGGTGATCCTCACTTAAAAAGATCCAGAAACTCCTCCTCACTGATAATGTGAATCCCCAAATCCTTGGCCTTCTGAAGTTTAGAACCCGGTGATTCCCCCACCACCAGATAATCTGTCCCTTTAGTTAAGGAGGAAGAAAACCTTCCGCCCCGCGCTGTAATAATCTCCTTTGCCTCCGCCCTTTTTACGGAACTCAACGACCCTGTTATGACAAAGGCCTTTCCTTCAAGGGCCGTGTCTTTTACAGCTTCGCTCTTTTCGAATTCTATCCCGGATTCCACAAGCCGTTTAACTCTCTCCCTGTTGGATTCCTCTTCAAAGAATGAGGCTACGCTGTTAGCTATTACTTCCCCTATACCCTTGATGCGGGGGCCCTTTTCCTTATCATATCGCAAATCTTCCATGGTCACTTCCTGCAGTCTTTCCAATCTCCCAAAATGCCGCGCAAGGAGCTCGGCCACGTGCTCGCCCACGTTTCTGATGCCGAGGGCATATAAAAATTTTCCCAGGGTGGTCTTTTTGCTGTTTTCGATGGCTCGAAGCAGGTTGTCCGCAGCCTTTTGTTCAACCTTATCAAGTCTTATGAGATCATCAAAACCCAGTCCATACAAGTCCGCTTCTTCCCTGATCAGGCCTTTATCAATCATTTGAGATATAATCTTGTCACCCAAACCTTCAATATTCATGGCACCTTTTGACGCGAAATGAGTCAGAGATGCCCTGACCTGGGCGGGACAATTGATGTTAGGGCATCTCAGGACAGCCTCCCCCTGCTTTTTTACGGCCTCCGCGCCGCATACCGGACACCGGTCGGGCATTACGAATCTTTTTTCATGCCCCTCTCTCTTTGACAAAACCGGCTTCACCACCTCCGGGATAACATCCCCGGCCCTTTGCACGATGACGGTATCCAGTTCCCTGATATCCTTCTTTTCGATCTCCTCCTGATTATGCAAGGTGGCCCGGCGGACCGTGACGCCTCCTATCTCCACAGGCTCTAGGTGCGCTACCGGGGTCAAGGCCCCAGTCCTGCCCACCTGGATATCGATCTTTAAGATCTTTGTGGTCCCCTGAATAGGCCTAAATTTATAAGCCACCGCCCATCTTGGGTTCCTGGCTGTTTGTCCCAGCCGGGCCTGGAGTTTTAACATATTGACCTTAATGACAGCCCCGTCGATCTCAAAGGAAAACCGATCACGCGTGTCCTCCAGGTAATGACAGTATTGTATTACTTCATCCCTGTTCCGGCAAATCCTTATATGGGGCATGTTGACCCTCAAACCTAAATGCTGGAGGTACAGTATCAGATCATAATAGGTGTCAAAGGGGCCTTCACTGATCCGACCCACTCCATAGCAGAACATACTGAGCGGCCTTTTGGCCGTAATCCGCGGGTCAAGTTGCCGCAAAGAACCTGCCGCGGCATTCCTGGGATTGGCAAAGGCCGGCAGGTTATTCTCAATTCTCTCTCTGTTAAGTCTTTTGAAGGCATCGAGCTCCATATAGACTTCACCCCTGACCTCCAATATTTCCGGTATTGCTAAATCATCTGCAAGAGGAGTAAGCGTGATGGGCACTGCAGGTATTGTCCTGATATTATGTGTTATATTCTCTCCCACCAAACCATCTCCCCTGGTGGATGCCACCACCAGTTTTCCCCTTTCATATACCAGTTCAACTGCCAGGCCGTCTATCTTCGGCTCAACACTGTATTCAAGGGAGGAATCATCCTGAAGCATTCGTTTTAGCCTGGAGTCAAAACCCATGATATCCTGATCATTAAAGGCGTTCTCCAGACTGAGCATCTGCACATGATGACGGACGTCTTCAAAGCTTTCCAGCACCTCGCCCCCTACACGTTGTGTGGGCGAGTCGGGGGTCACCAGTCCGGGAAAATCTCTTTCAATGGCAAGCAACCTCTGGAACAGGCGATCATACTCCGCATCAGATATCTCGGGATCATCGAGCACGTAATAACGTTCGTTATGATACCTTATCTTCTCCTTTAGTTCCTCAAGTTCCTGTATAACCTCGCTTACTTGCACCGCTTTCAATCCCCCACCCTGACCCTACCTCCTCAAAGAGGAGAGTGCATGCATAAAAAGATCATGGATACATTATTAAAAACAAAGCCCTGTTGGCAACATTAAAGTTCATGTTCCTCTTGTGAGCCTGGCTCCAGAAACTTCTCTTATGCGTTCATTTTCCTGGATTCCCCATCGACTTCGCTCAGGGTGGTGAGCCTGTCGAACCACGGATCTCACCAATGTAAGCCCCCCTAGCCCGGAATGACATTATGGCCCTTTCCCTCTTAGGGGGAGGTTAGGAGGGGTCTCGGGACACTCGAATGAGACCCCACCTTAATCCTCCCTACCTTCTGAACATCTTGGGCCCTGAGATTCTGAAATTCTGATGCTCTAGGGTCCTGATCTCTGTGGGTCTGACCTCCAATCCCCGACTTCTCGACCCCTGAAATATCCTTGTACCCCTTGTTTTGTCTTGACATTAAAGTATGAGAATATTTATACTAAATGTTTAAATCCAAGGGGTGGAGTCCGGATTATATGTTTGATAATTTATCCCAAAAGTTAAACAAAACTTTTAAAACTTTGAAAGGCCATGGCAAATTGAGTGAAAGCAATATTCAAGATGCCCTTAAAGAAGTACGCCTGGCGCTCCTTGAGGCCGATGTAAACTACAGGATTGTAAAAGACTTTGTCCAGGATATCCGGCAACGTGCCCTGGGCAGCGAGGTCCTGGACAGTCTAACCCCCGGACAGCAGGTTGTTAAGATCGTAAATGAGGAATTGACCAGCCTGATGGGAGGATCCGGGCAAGGCCTTGAACTTTCCGGACAAACCCCCATAACCATTATGCTGGTCGGTCTCCAGGGCTCGGGAAAGACCACGACAGCGGGCAAACTTGCCCTGCATATACGTAAACAGGGGAGAAACCCCTGTCTGGTGCCGGCCGATATATACAGGCCCGCTGCCATAGAACAACTAAAGAAACTGGGGGCCCAAATAGACATACCCGTTTATGCCTCGGACAACGGCATGAAGCCTGAAGATATATGTGTTGATGCCCTCTCAAAGGCCGGGGAATACGCTTACGATGTGTTGATTATGGACACAGCTGGACGACTTCACGTAAACGAAGAGCTTATGGACGAACTCGTTCGAATCAAAAACAGGATTAATCTCTCCGAGATCCTTTTCGTAGCGGATTCCATGACCGGACAGGATGCTGTGAACGTGGCAAAGCAGTTTGATCAAACCCTCGATATCACGGGAGTCATCCTGACCAAGATGGAGGGTGACTCCAGGGGAGGGGCGGCCCTGTCTATTAAGGCGGTTACGGGCAAGCCGATAAAATTTATAGGTGTAGGAGAAAAACTGGATGCCCTTGAGCCCTTTTTCCCTGACAGGATGGCCTCCCGGATCCTGGGGATGGGAGACATGATATCCCTGATTGAAAGGGCCCAGGAAGAATTCGACCAGAAAGAGGCCTTGAATCTGGAGAAAAAGATTAAAAAGAGAGACTTTAATCTCGAGGATTTTCAAAAACAGCTCATGCAGATAAAAAAACTGGGATCCCTTGATAAGATTATCAGCATGCTACCAGGCACGGGCCAGTTAAATATGAAAGGATTAAAGCCGGATGAAACAGAATTGGTAAAGGT
This sequence comes from uncultured Desulfobacteraceae bacterium, assembly GCA_964418945.1. Classification (GTDB taxonomy): domain Bacteria; phylum Desulfobacterota; class DSM-4660; order Desulfatiglandales; family HGW-15; genus CAYUYB01. The sequence goes on along the minus strand of CAYQNR010000006.1, from coordinate 50,621 downwards.
GGAGGCCATTATCAATTCCATGACCAGGAAGGAAAGATCTGATTACAAGATAATAAAAGGGAGCAGACGAAAGAGGATTGCCCGCGGAAGCGGCACAACCGTGCAGGACGTCAATCGCCTGTTGAAGAATTTTAGCCGGACAAAAAAGATGATGGAACAATTAACAAGCAAGGGGCTCCGGAGTTTGCCGTCGTTATTTAATTAGTTTCCATCCAGAAACAAGATGTTTCTGGATGGAGCTTTCAGCGATCAGCCCTCGGCATTCAGCCAATCTGTTGGTTTTAATGTCTTTGCTGATAGCTAAATGCTAATTACTGACAGCATGAATCCCAAAAACGTAAGTCCAGGGGTGGGGACTAATTAGTTTTTTATTGTATGTTTATACTAGCTGATACACAAGGGGGTGATAAGTCCAAAACATGACAGTAAGATTGAGACTAACCAGAAAAGGAAAAAAAAAGAAACCATATTATCGTTTAGTAGCGGCTGATTCCGAGGCGCCTCGTGACGGAAAATTCCTGGAAATACTTGGCATATATAATCCTATGAACAATCCTGCCGAGATCAAGATCGATAAACAAAGGGTGAGCGAGTGGCTGGAAAAAGGCGCGAGCCCGTCGGAATCCGTAAAGGCGATTTTAAACAAAGAGGGCTTGCTTAAGGTTCCTAAAACGACTGACTGATGTGATATTCTGTTGAATGGTACGAGGAGGTTAATCGAGATGAAGGACTTGATAGCTTACATAGCAAAGGCGCTGGTCGATAATCCGGAAGAAGTTCTAGTGACTGAAATAGAAGGCGAACAGACCTCTGTGATCGAACTAAAAGTAGCCAAGGAGGATCTGGGCAAGATCATCGGGAAACAGGGAAGAACTGCGCGCGCCATGAGGACCATTCTCAGCGCTGCTTCAACCAAGCTCAGAAAAAGATCCGTTCTAGAGATTATTGAATAGCTTTGAGTAAGGTTTCATCTGAAAATCTGCTCCTCGTTGGAAAGGTGATTCGGCCCCACGGGCTGGATGGCTCTCTTAGAATCCGGTCCTATGCGCAATCTGCGGAATCATTCCTTGATGCAGGAAACGTTTTCCTGAAATCCGACAAGGATGAGATGCGTGAATGCAAGGTCTCATCCATAAAGCCTCATAAAAGTGTATTCTTGTTGCGGCTGCAGGGATTGCAGTCGCTGGAAGAAGCGGAGAGATACCGCGGCACCGAGATTTTCATAAGAAAAGACCTTCTCGGACAAAAAGGTGAAGAGGAATACTTCTGGTTTGAACTCATCGGCCTGGAGGTATTTCTGAATTCAGGGCGATACCTGGGCAGATTAACAGATATCATACCCACCGGCAGTAATGATATATACGTTGTAAAAAAGGGGGGAAAAGAGGTCTTGATCCCTGCCATTCACGAAGTGGTCGATGAGATCGACCTGGAGAATAAGAAAATCATTATCTCTGAAATGGAGGGGTTACTCAATCTAAATGAGGTTTGATATTCTGACCCTTTTTCCTGAATTCTTCAGGCCTTTACTCGAAAAGGGCACCCTGAGACAGGCCATAAAAAAAGGATTACTGGACGTAAGGCTTGTGGATATCCGTTCCTTTGCCAAAGGGCTTCGTAAGGTGACGGATGACCGCCCGTATGGAGGCGGAAACGGAATGGTAATGAAGCCGGGCCCGATTTATCGAGCGTTAGATTCCGTGGAAAGGGTAGCCGGCCGGTCCGCGGTCATACTTCTCACCCCCCAGGGTAAGAAATTCGATCAAACTATGGCCTGGCAACTGGCCGAATGGGATCAGTTAATACTGGTTTGTGGCCGATATGAAGGCATTGACGAAAGGATCAGGGCCCATTACATTGATATGGAAATATCCATCGGCGACTATATTCTAAGCGGTGGTGAACCGGGGGCAATAGTTGTTCTGGATACCGTATGCCGTCTTATTCCGGGAGTTCTGGGAGGCGAAAGGTCCAATCTTGAAGATTCCTTTCAAGAGGGGTTGTTGGAATACCCCCATTATACCAGGCCGAGAGTGTTTATGGGGGAGGAAGTGCCGTCAATCCTTCTCTCCGGGGATCACGAAAAGATCCGGGCGTGGCGTAAAGCAGAAGCCATAAAGAGGACTCACCAAAGGAGACCTGATCTCCTTGAAAAAGCCGGATTAGCGGAAAAGGATCATGCTGATCGTGATTAGATAGAATAGGATTATTCCATGAGGCTTTATATAGGGCTGATCCATTACCCTGTTTATAATAAGAATGATCAAGAAATAGCCTCATCAATAACAAATCTCGATCTTCACGACCTGGCAAGGCTGGCCAGGACTTACGGTGCAGAGAGATTATTCGTCATAACCCCTTTACATGACCAGCAGAAGATCGCCGAGCGCATAATACTGCACTGGACAAAAGGTTATGGCGCGAAATATAATATTAAGAGAAAAGAAGCTATAGAGATAATAGATATCAGCCAGTCACTTGAAGAATCTATTGAAAAGATTAAAGATTTAGAAGGTGAGAGACCTCTTCTGATAGCGACAGACGCCTCAAAAAAGTCCCGGTTATCCGTGACTTTTTCCAGGGCAATAGATATCATGAACCTTGCAAAAGCAGTTTTTATTCTTTTTGGAACCGCATGGGGTCTCCATAAAGATATCATTGATTCGGCTGATTTCACACTGGAGCCTATTAAAGGATCAAGCAATTACAATCATCTGTCTGTAAGAACAGCGGCAGGGATTATCCTGGACCGTCTGGCTGGTAGATAAAAACTATTTAAAAACAAGGTCTTGGCTAAATGCTAATGGCTGATCGGTTAAAGCTTCATCCGGAAACAAGATGTTTCTGGATGGTCCACATGTTGGAGGATAAATGAACAATATAATTGAGAATATAGAAAAAGAGCAGATGAGGGTCGATATTCCCGGTTTTAAGGTCGGTGATACCATTAAGGTACACGCCAAGATCAAAGAGGGCGAAAAGGAACGTATTCAAGTCTTTCAGGGTTTTGTCATCCGTAAAAGAAAAGGTAAAACAGGGGCCACCTTTACCGTACGCAAGGTCTCCTATGGTATTGGGGTGGAAAGGATATTCCCCCTCCATTCACCCACCATCGATAAGATTGAGGTCGTGTCCAAAGGTAAGGTCAAGAGAGGGAAGTTATATTATATGCGTAAACTTAGAGGGAAGGCCGCGCGTATTAAAGAAAAAAGGGCCTGATCACTTAACCTTGAAGAATATTGATTAGTCCAAACAAAAACCTGTTGCTTTTCTCCGGGTATGATGCCTTTGATTCGCTCAACCCGTTGTTTCATGAGTCCTTAGCCTGGAAGAATGGGTATGGAATAATAGCAGGGGTTGACGAGGCAGGAAGAGGACCTCTCGCAGGGCCGGTTGTGGCGGCGGCCGTGATTATTCCAAAGAGAGTAATGCTACCGGGGATAAAGGATTCTAAAAAAATGACGGAAAAGGCCAGGGAGAAGGCATTTTCCGTCATAGTAAATGATGCCCTTGCAGTCTCTGTCGCTGTGGTTTCCCACAAGACCATTGATCAATCCAATATCCTTATATCTTCCCTGGAGGCTATGAAGCGGGCCCTGTCATGGCTTGATCCTGCTCCGGAATATGTCCTGGTTGACGGCATCCATAAGATACCGATCGTTACTCCTCAGAGATGTATCATAAAAGGTGATCAATTAAGCCAGAGCATATCCGCGGCCTCCATAGTCGCCAAGGTATATCGAGACAGGATAATGCGGTCTTATCACGTCTCTTTTCCGGAATATGGATTCAATAGGAATAAAGGCTATGGAACCGCGCGCCATCTTAAGGCCTTGTGCCGATATGGTCCCTGCCCTGTTCACAGGCTAACCTTCAGAGGAGTGTGTTGATTTGACGCGGGAAAGGCTCCACCTGGGAGAACTGGGTGAGAAACTGGCGCTAAAAAGGATAAAAAGACTTGGTTATAAGCTCGTGGCCAAGAATTACCGCTGTCCCCTAGGTGAAATAGATCTCATTGCCAAAGATGGTGACTGTCTTGTTTTTATTGAGATCAAGACACGGAAAAACAGCTCTACAGGCAACGCAAAAGAGGCTATCCACCAAAGGAAAAAACGTCAAATATCCAAGGTAGCCCTTTACTATATGAAGGCCAATGGTTGTTGTGACATAAAATCGCGATTTGACGTTATTGCTATAAATATTAAAGGTGGTAAAGAGGAAATTGAGCTGATACAGGACGCCTTTGAGCTGGCATATGAGTAATAATTGCATTCTGATCAGGATTCCCTGCACACAGCAGCGGGATCTTTGACAAGGATTCGGGGCTTCAAGGGGTCCAGGGAGAAGGGCTAACAGCTAATAGCTAATTCCGGGTCCCAGGTATTTTTTTCAAGATGACATCTCAAAAAAGGATTCCACCTGAAGCCCACGTCCACGGAATACTAAACATGTCGTCTTGAAAAGAACAGCTCTGTGACCTTATGCAAGGCCGCAGGTGTGCCACCAGGGCGAAGGGCTGTTCCTTTTTTGAGTGACTATCGGGAGGGCACTGTTATTTCAGGGGGTTACGGGTGGGGGACACCCTGGCCCCGAGTGAAACCGAGGGGAACAGCGGAGGGGGTAGGCATCACACGGCCGTAACCCCTTGAAATGACCAGCCCGGGAGATCCGGAACGAAGGAAAGGGACAGCCCTTCGGTCACGGCCATTCTTTTCAAGACGATATGTATTAGGATTCCCCGCACACAGCAGCGGGATCTTCGACAAGGGTTTCAGGGGACGATTGACAAACATTCTGGATTCCGGGTCCCTGGCCCAGACCGTAATTAAAGAATGCTGGATTTAGAGTTATACAGGTGTATTAATAGTCATACATTTGCTATTTATCCGGAAGTCGCACCAGGGCGGGCACGCCCGGAATGACAAATATACAGGTCAGCAAAGATTTAGCAATACACGGCATGAAAAACAATAATAAAAAATCAAGGACCCAGAGGCCTGACTCGGGCACCCTGTATGTTGTCTCTACTCCTATAGGCAATCTCGAGGATATAACCTTAAGGGCCTTAAAGATCTTGAAAAAGGTTGATTTAATAGCTGCTGAGAATACCAGGCACACCAGGGAATTATGCAGCCATTACGGGATCAAGAGGAGACTGGTCAGCTATCACCAGCATAATAGCAAATCAAGGGGCCCGGAACTTATAGAGAAACTCAAAAAGGGCTTGGATATTGCCCTGGTGAGCAATGCCGGCACTCCTGTAGTATCGGATCCCGGCGCCCTTCTTATTAATAGTGCCCTGGAAGAGGGTATAAGGGTATCTCCCATACCGGGTCCTTCCGCGGCAATAGCCGCCATGTCCGTTTCTGGATTAAGCGCGGACAGATTCCTGTTTCTCGGTTTCCTTTCCAGCAAGGCCAACAAGAGAAGAAAGGAGATAAAGGACCTGCTGTATGAGCCCGCAACAATGGTATTCTATGAAACTCCCCATCGGATAAAGGCTATGCTGAAAGACCTCAATGATATCCTTGGAGATCGTTATGTAGTCATACTTCGGGAAATGACAAAGGTATATGAGGAAATAATAAGGGGGCCTCTCGGTTTGATATTGGAAGACTTCGAAGATCATATGTTAAAAGGGGAATTCACGGTAATTGTGGCCAGCAGGCAAAAAAGTGGCAATGAAGGTCTCCCTACCCACAAGACAAGGGATATGATCAAAGGATTACTACAGAATAATATGGGAGTAAAAGAGGTGGCCGAGCATCTTTCTCAGAGATTCGGGCTTAATTACAGGGCTGTATACAGGGAAGGTCTTAATATTAAAAAAGGAATGGAACACAGATAAAAAATGATAGAAAAAAGCGGTTAATTGGATTATATTTTGATAAGTTATAAAATATGGTTCTTCTCCCAGTTATTTGATAGAAAGGTCCGGGAGTCAAGTGATCGGGGTATGAATCTTTATTCCTCCACCTGTTAGGGGGAGATCGGGAGGGGGTCTTATAGGATTCTGAAGACCCCGATGTCTTAATCCACCACTGAAGGTGAGCTAATTTGAAGATCATCCTTATGGTAAACATATATCTACTACTGGCATCCGATGGAACATACAAAAAGACTAAAAATCAACAATGACCTCGGGCTGCACGGGCGTGCAGCAGCCAAAATAGTGGAATTGACCAAAAAATATAAATCCAAGCTCTACTTCAAAAAAGATGGTCACCAAGAAGTGGACGGAGCGAGCATACTTTCTATACTCACGCTGGCATGCCCCCGCGGAACAGAGATAGAGGTCAGGGCCGTTGGTAAAGACTCTAAAGAATTACTGAATGAGGTGGACCTACTTTTCAAAAACCGATTCGGCGAAAAAAGATGAACGATAATGCAGTTACAGAAGGCACTACATTAAAGGGAATAGCGGTTTCTCCCGGGATAATCATCGGCAGGGCCCGCGTGGTGGACAGGTCGCAACAGAAAATCATTTACCAGTACCTTATTAATGACGAAGAGGTAGGCAGAGAAGTTGAAAGATTCAAGGAGGCCCTCCAACTGACCAAAAACCAGATTATGGACCTGAAAAACAGGATGTCGGACCAGATCAAGGAACATTCCTTCATACTTGACGCCCATTCAATGATTGTTGATGACACTATGGTTTCGGATACCACTATCAATACCATCCTGGAAGAAAAGATCAACGCGGAATGGGCGTTAAAGAAATCGCTTCAAAAAATAAAACAACTATTTAAGGAGATAGACTACGAATATATACGAGGCCGCATCAATGATGTGGAAAACGTCACTGAGAGGATATTGCGGAATTTGACGGGCAAGGGATATGAAAGCCTCTCCAAGATTAAAGAGAAGGTGATAATTGTGGCCCATGATCTGTCTCCGGCCGACACAAGCGAGCTTAACACATCAATGGTCATGGGCTTTATAACCGATATGGGCGGCAAGACTTCACATACGGCTATAATAGCCCAGGGCCTTAAGATTCCGGCCGTAGTGGGTCTTGAATCGGCGACCAATTATGTGCAGGACGGCACCCTTTTGATCGTGGACGGGTATAAGGGGGAAGTAATCGTAGATCCTGACGATGATATTATCATAGCATATCAGGAAAGGAAACTTTACTATGACAAGTATATATCGAGTGCGCTCCGCCTCAGCTACCTGCCGGCGGAAACCCCTGACGGTTACAGGATCTCAATTAAGGCCAATATCGAGTTCCTGGAAGAGGCTTCGGCCGCCAAAGATTACGGCGCTGAGGGCATTGGTCTTTACAGGACCGAGTATCTATATCTAATGAGCAAGGCAGTCCCTGGAGAAGAAGAGCTGTTCCAAGATTACAAGCAGGTGGCTGAAATTATTTCACCTGATCAAGTTACCATCAGGACCCTGGATCTGGGAGGAGACAAGTTTCTATCCTACCATGGCTTCGGAGATGAAGTAAATCCGGCCCTGGGCCTCAGGGCCATCAGGTTTTGCCTGAAGGAACCAAGTATCTTTAAAAGCCAGTTACGTGCCATTCTGAGGGCAAGCGCCTACGGTAAAATCAGGATAATGTTCCCCATGGTATCCGGTCTGGAGGAATTGCTTGAAGTAAAAAAGGTGCTTCACGAAGTTATGAAAGAACTTGAAAAAGAAGGTGTCAAATATGACCACAGCATTAAGGTCGGGGCCATGATAGAGATACCTTCCGCGGTCATGGTGGCGGACAGCCTTGCTGCCCACCTGGATTTTTTCAGCATCGGGACCAACGACCTTATTCAGTATGCCCTAGCTATTGACAGAGTTAACGAGCATGTAGCATACATGTACGATCCTTATCACCCGGCGGTCATAAGGATGATCATGCAGACGGTTAAAGCCGCAAAGGACAACGGGATAGAGGTAGCCCTTTGCGGTGAAATGGCTGGTGACCCCCTTTGTACAGCCCTTCTGTTAGGTACGGGCATTGACGAACTCAGTATGAATACCGGAGCAATCCCCTTACTTAAGAAACTCATCCGCTCGCTTTCCTATGAAGAGGCAGTTGAGAACCTAAACGAGATACTGAAATTGACGACCTCAAAGGAAGTAAGAGAATTCATAGCCAAAAAAACAGAGACCTTATTACCGGAAATCGGAGTAGAAGGTCTTTCCCTGAATATGGCCACGAGTAACAGCTGAATTTGTCCCTGTTGACCAGTCCCCCTCTAGCCAGGCCTTGCTGAATATCAGGATTGTTATGAACAATAAGGTTATATGCCAGAATAAAAAGGCATTTCATGATTATTTTATAGATGAAGTCTTGGAGGCCGGGATAGTGCTCCTGGGCCCTGAAGTGAAATCCCTGCGTGACGGCCGAGCCAGTCTCGTGGATGGATACGGCAGGCTCAGAAACGGGGAGGTATTCCTGTATAATGTTCATATTTCACCCTACCCTTTCGCCCATTATTTTGCTCTGGATCCCAAGAGGACCAGGAAATTGTTACTTAATAAGAGCGAGATAAAACGTCTAATAGGCAAGACGAAGGAGAAAGGATACGCCCTGATTCCTTTAAAGATCTACTTTTCCGGCAGTCGGGCCAAGGTCGAGCTCGGACTGGCCAAAGGGAAAAGGAAGGTGGATAAAAGACACACCCTGAGGGAAAAAGAGCAAAAAAGGGAAATGGAGCAGGCAAAAAAGAAATACAATTTTTGACTTCGGAAAGAGCTCCCAGCCGGACATATTAGAGTAAATTTGTTATGCGAAATTGTGGAGGAAGATTGGTAGTGTCCGTTGTTTGTTGTCGGTAGTCAGTCGTATATTTATTTTCAAATACTTGGAAAAAATTATATATATGTTGCTTAATTGGTTATGCTTTTGCTTTCGGCGACACACAACCGACAACGGACAACAAACACACCATAAAAACTGCCTCCTTGACTATAACCTGAATAATGTTTAAAATATATTATTACTTATAAACATTTCAACAATAAGGGGGCGAAACGGGTTCGACGGGGATAAAGAAGCTTAAGTTGCATATCGAGGTTCCATCTTGCTCGTAAAACGGGTGGGCTTAAAACAAACGCAGACGATTATGCGTACGCCTTAGCCGCGTAAAAAGAGGCTAACGTCCGGGCCGTCTTTCCTGCGTGACGGGCCAGGGCGTCGATCCAGCAGGATAGCTGATCCCATTGACCTGTAGATCGGTGAGGCGAAAATTTATATACAGGTTAGTCTCTGGCAACCTCGCCCGGCAGGGAACCAGGGGCGAAAATCTATTATCGGGCTATATATGTAGACGCTTAAGCGGAATATTCTCGGACGGGGGTTCGACTCCCCCCGCCTCCACCAGCCTTCGCTTCGGAACGAAGTGGAGATGCGAAGGCTGCCACGCCGAAGCTCAAAGAGCGTAGGCGGGCATTATTGTTTCAATAATTCCGAAGCTACGGCTCGGCATGCCATGAAATTGTTTTTCGTTTATATCCTACAGTCTGAAAAAGATCTTAACCGTTACTACACCGGTTTCACAGAAAACCTTGAAGCCCGCCTTAAGGCCCATAATGCCGGTCAGAACCCCCATACAGTCAAAAATAAACCCTGGAGGATAAAGACCTCGATAGCCTTTACCGATAAACAAAAGGCCTTGGATTTTGAAGCATACCTTAAAAGTCCTTCAGGAAGAGCATTTGCAAAAAAGCGTCTCTAAAATATAGTTTCCTCCATTTCGGGTCTTCTTTAACGCTACGCGAAATCAACTCTACATCGCCTTTGAAACCCTTGCCCAGGCCCGGAGATTTGAACGCTACCTCAAATCCGGATCAGGGCATGCCTTTGCAAACCGTCACTTCTGGATTTGACCAGTTATTCCTTTCACCCTACCCTTCTGGTTCTTAAATACAAAATCTTCCCGAAATCCTTTTTCCATATTCAAATAAATCTTTTTGAATTCAGGATATAAAGGTATTAAAGGGAGACCCCTTCAACAGGGAAGCAAACTTGGCAAAGATCGGCGGCTACAATATTATATGTTGCCAGTGTCATTGACACACAACGGTAGTTTGTAAATACTCTGGCGCCCAAAGCAGGGACTTCTTATCAATTGACAATTGGTTTTTCAGATTATATACCTCACACATAGACAAACGGAAAATCATGGGAGGGATAATGAATAAATCCAATACGCTATGCAAAATTCTTGTGCTGTCTGCAGCAGTTGTCATATCAATAAGCGGCATGTCCCTGCAGGTTCTGGCGCAAACGGAAAAAGGAATAGAGCTTTACAATTCCTGGGAGTTTGAGAAAGCGGAAGAGGCCCTTCACGAAGTTTTAAATAATAAGCCCGCTGATGTCCGGGCCAGCTATTATCTGGGGCTATCCCTGCTGATGCAGGAAAAGTACCAGGAAGCCTTGGACATGTTCCAAAAGGCAAAGACCCACGTTGATAAACCGGCATTGTCAGGAGAAGCCGGAATTCCGGATGAAGGTCAGATGGAGATTGCTTTAACTCGGGCTTATTTGGGATTGGAGAAATATCCGGAAGCGTGGGAATGCCTTAAGGCTGCTCAAAAAGCTAAGGCCAATCCTGCCGATATCCATGCTTTTCGAGGTGCCCTTTATTTAGAAGAGAATGAAGCCGAGAAGGCGGCTGAGGAAGTGGAGAAAGCGATTGAACTGGATTCTCATAACGCCTATGCCTATTATTATGCCGGCTATGCCTATCTTCGTTTAGGAAATCCGGCAAAGGCGGTAAACATGTTTAAGACATTCCTCCTACTGGCACCCTATGCCCCTGAAACGGGCAAAGCCAAGTTTCTCATTGATTCCATGTGCTGATTGATCCGCCAATTTCTCCAATCCTTTACCATTGATATTCTATCTTGTAATCTTCATAGGTTAAGTGGCCCTTTTGCGGGTTCAAGTAGCCATTTCGGCCCCATATATTGTAATAATATCAAGCATTTAGTTAGGCAAACAAGGGCGTCAAAATAGGGTCAGTTCAAGTTTCAAAGATGGTGGAGACATTGATTCTTCTGGCCTTTGACTCACTATATTTTAAACCTTTACCTAAAAGCTTTTTCGTGATATTTTCGTTTCGTCTTTTAACCATCTGTGTGTCCTCCTGTTATTTCATTTGGTTTCTGTAAACCCTCTAATAACAGGAAAGTCAGGTGGTTTTTCATATGTTGTTTTTTTCACGCAGGGTTTATGTAATAGATTTAAGGATTTCCCCCTAGGTCTACGAATATCTTGACAGACATGGCATGGCTGAATTACAAGAATGGCCCCAGATTCTCCGTGGATTGAAAATCTGGATACAAATCCCGGATCTCTTGGGTATCACCTGCTTAGAACATTGGAATACGGAACGAGACATAAACTGTCTGTTCCAGACATTAACTGAATAATGGGATTAAGGATAGCATCGACTGATTACGCCAGAAGAGGCCCTAACCGGCTGCTACAAGGAATGATCCTTGTTTCATTGGGTATCCATGCCTTGGTGTTCATGCATATCACCGGTATATACAGCTCCAAAACACTGCGATACATCGAACTGACCCTTCAAAAAGATCAAAAGCCTTTTAGCCGGGCAATACCAAGACCGCCTCTGCTTCCTAAGGCAGAGGAAAAACCCGACAATGCAAAAGCATTCAAAATGACGCCTACACAAATCCCTGATGTCAATCAAATGAAGATTGGTCTGGGTGACATTCCTTTCTCCTCCAGCCTGACGGGAGGGGTAGGCCTGTCAACAAAACAAGACTATTACCAAATGGTCCGCCTAAGAATAGACCGAGAAAAAAAATACCCTAAGGAAGCCTATAGCATACACAAAGAAGGGAAAGTGATCCTTAGCTTTGTGATTGATCTTGAGGGAACTATACGGGATCTGAAAATTGTGAAACCCTGTCCGCATAAAGTCCTAAACGAGGCGGCGCTCCAGGCAGTCAGGGACAGCAATCCCTTTTCTCGGCCACCGCCGCGCCTTTTCAAGGATGATATTGTAATTGAGCTCAATGTAACCTTTGAATTATTATAGGGCCCATGAAACGTCAATATTGTGAAAAAGTACTTTTTGGAGTGCTTGCCATAATGATAAGTATGGCGGGTATCTGTTTGCCTTTAGGGGGCAACACGGCCATGGCTATTGAAGTTAAACGGGATACGGATAATGACGGGGAAATTGACCAAATTATTCACCTCGACGAGTCTCAGCAAATGGTCATGATTGAAGCTGACACCAACGCGGACACTGTGATGGACTACTTTCAATATATACAGGAAGGCAAGGTGGTAAGGATAGAACAAGATAGCGATTTTGATCATAAAATAGATGTTAAAAACTACTTTGTAGAAGAGAAATTTATTCGTCAGGAACGGTTTAATCAAGAAGAACAATTGATTGAGATTATCGATCTTGATAAAGAGGAGCAGCCGTTGAAGTGTAGGAGGGATACCAACGGAGACGGGCGGTTTAATTTGGTTTTACATTACATTGCAGGAAAACTCTCTTCTTCTACAGAGGATACGGATCATGATGGGAAAGTGAACATGTGGCAAAGCTTTGAAAATGACATGATTGTTGAGCGAAAGGTGGATGAGGATGGGGACGAGCTTCTGGATCATATTATAAAGTTTGACTCCGAAGGACTCCCCCTTAGCAGCAGTCTAGACACCGATAAGAACGGAAGCATGGAAACCTTTCGATCTTATGTCGAGGGGGAGCTTTCAGAAGAAAAGAGAGATGAAGATGAAGACGGTCGATATGAAACCATAACCTCCTTTAAAGATTCCCTTCCGGTAAGCCAAAAAAGGGACATGAATTTAGACGGAGACTTTGATATCTTTACAACTTTAAAAAATGGCATCCCTACTACCCAAGACAGCGACGACAATTTTGATGGAGTACTTGACAGGTTTGTTTTTTTTGACGATGAAGGGCTTGTGAAGGAGGCCCGTGAAGATTCCCAGCACACAGGTCACGTCGATCGAATCTGGTATTTCGAAAAGGGAATTCCGACGAAGATAACCTGTGACTTTGACGGAGATGCTTTTCTGGAAACCCAAATACTTTATAAGAACGGAAAGATGCACTTGCAGACCAAAGATAAAAACAAGGACGGAACACCCGACACTAGATCATTCTTCAACGACGAAGAGAAGAAGGAAAGGGTTGAAACCGACAGCGACCTGGACGGGAGATTCGATACATGGCAAATCTTTGGATCCGAAGGCCTAGCTAGGGTTGAAAAAGATGAAGACGGAAACGGGCAAGTGGATTTGGTGGAACTTTACACTGCCGAAAAGATAGAAAAACGCATGAAAGATGAAGATAGCGACGGTCGGTTTGAAATGACGCAATGGTTCAACAGGCCGGAATGGTCCATGGTGATGGAAATAGATATCGATCACGACGGTTATCCGGAAACGCGATCCTTTTTTGATGAAACGCAATTGAAGAAAAAGGAGATAGATAATAATGGTGACAGCAAGATAGATAGAAGAGTATTCTATGATGAGAGTGGAAAAATCATTAGAATCGAAAGGGATGAAGGCTCTACCGGCAGAATGAATACTGTTTGGTATTATAACTCGGATGAAAAAGCGATAAGGGCGGAAAAGGACAACAACCTGGACGGAGAAATAGATGTCTGGTTTCATTACAAGAACAATCTGGTGACATCCGTTGAGGAAGACACCAATTTTGACGGTAACCCCGACCTCTGGGAGACATATGACGAATCAGAGGCATTGATTCAAAGAAAAAGGGATTTAGATTATGACGGTACACCTGATGTCATTGAAGAAAACCGGCAAGATTCAATATCCTCTTGAGAATAAGAGATTCTATTAACCATTTATGGGTTCAAATGAACGACTGACCACGGAGAAACAGCCTTCCAAATCGAAGAGAAATATTATCTGTTTTTGTTCATGCATATATGAGTAAGAACCACAGGTATGCAATAGGAAGGAGGGATAAACATGTTTGATTTTCTTGCTAAAGGTGGTGTATTGGTCATACCTATTTTGCTTTGCTCCGTAATCGCCCTGGCAATATTTATCGAAAGAATGGTCCGTTTTGCCAAGATAGACAGTCTGGGAACAGGGTTGGCGGAAACAATCGCCGGACTGTTAAAACAGGGTAATAAGGAAGAAGCCCTAAAGACAGCCAGGGTGAGTCAATCGCCCATGGGAAGGGTGCTGGCGCAGGCGATTGATGTCAAGGATCAGGATAGAGAAACCTTAGAGACCGTCATCTCCCACGCTATGGATGATGAGGTGAGGGGTTTGTCATTATATGTCCAGGCGTTGGCCACGATAGGCAATATCGCTCCACTCTTGGGCTTGCTGGGCACCGTATTAGGGATGATCAAGGCCTTTATGGTTATCCAGGAGATGGGTGGAAAGGTCAATGCCGCCGTGCTGGCAGGAGGAATATGGGAGGCATTGCTGACCACAGCTATAGGCCTTGCAGTAGCGCTTCCTACCATGGTTGCTCATAGCTATATCGTATCTCGAATTGACAGGTATGAGGCACGGCTTCATAAGGGTTCGGTTACCTTTATTAAGGCGATTACGAGATAGTTCCCAAATACTATCCAGTGCCAAAGTTTTCCTAAACCTATAACACAAAGGAGCCGCGATTATGGCTTTGATTCAGAAAAAGAAACCCCACTATCAAATACAGGTGCCTCTGACCTCATTGATTGATATCGTTTTTTTGCTGCTGGTCTATTTCTTGTTGACGACAAATTTTATGGTAGACGAAGGGATCAAGATAAAACTCCCGCAAGCCCAAGCGGCTGTCCCTCAAACCCAGCAGGAAATTACCGTCTATGTGGACAAAGAGGGCCGATCCTTTCTGATAGATCAGGAGATTTCCCTTGATCTGCTTTTCAAACGATTAAAGGAGATGATCGGTGAGCAGGAGGATAGATTGGTTGTCGTTAAGGCGGATCGTTCAGTTATCCTCAATAAGGTGGTAAAGGTCATGGATGTGGCCAAGTCGGCCGGTGCAGGACGCCTGTGTCTGGCAACAGAAAAGGATCTTTAGGTACTAAATAATTATAAGGATGATATATTAAGCAAAGGAGGAAGCATCATGACGTCATTCTCTAGAATAATTAAGGTGTTGGCCTTAACACTCCTGGTATCGGGGTGCGCCACCGGTGGCCTGAAACTTCCTGAAAAATACGAACTGGATAACCAGTTAGAGAGGGTAACCAAGATTCAAGACTTCCGATTAACGGGCCGAGCAGCATTTACCTTCTTTACGGAAACCTTCGAGGATCCGCTGTCAGTGATTAATCGACGAGATACAGCGCTGCTAAACAAGACCTCAAATCATTGGACAGAAGTGGATCAGCAGTCATTGATTTTGCGGACCAGCCCCAGTCAATACTACCTTCTGGTATTGCAAATACCCGCGTATGAAATAATGTTCAGTGAAAATATCAGTATCTACTGCATGAGCAACATTCTTAAGGCCGGTTCTGACTATGTTGAGTTTCCGGGGTACAATAATAGTACAAGATATACTATTGAGCGAATCTACAAGATTAATGGCCTTGAGCAGATGCATGCTATTAGAAATCAGCTTAAAGGTGAATAAGGAAACATCTAGTCTTCAGGATTGTACTGTTTTCGTCGGCACAGTCACCCAGGAGCAGGGCCTCATCTGCTAAGCCTGGGAATTTCAGGGAGGATTTTGGATTCAGCTTTTCCATATGGACAAGATTTTAGTCAGGTTCTCACCCCCTCCTCCTTCCGTAAAAATCCCCCCTGGATGATTCTTTGCCAGGTTTCGAAAAGGATTATCCTGGGGATTTATGTCAATGAGTATGGCCCGGGGATTTCGGGAAACGATTCCGCCGATCTGCATGGGAATGTTTGTCGCCCCGGCCGTGCCGATTACAAGGAGAAGTTCGGTGGATTGGGCCCAGAGAAGAGCACTTTGAGCGCGGAAAAAACGTTCATCATAATATTCATCAAACCATAACACATGGGGACGGGCAAGTCCTTGACACTTGGGACATATCAATAATCTTCTTTCCGCTTCGGTGACCGGTTCGTTTTTTTCCTTTTCCCCTATCTGGCTGGGGAATGGGAATAGCTGCTGAGTACAGTTGTCGGCACACCGCAATAGATGAAGATTACCATGTATCTGAAATGTTCGTTCTTCAGTGTTGCCCGCCCTCAGGTGCAAACCATCCACGTTTTGGGTGATCAGACGGAAACGATCACTAAACATCTTTTCCATTTCAGCGATCGCCAGGTGGCCGCTATTGGGCTCAGCCTTTTTGCAGACCGTCCTGCGATAAAGATACCAGGCCCATACCTCCCAGGGATCTCTGGAGAACATGGAATATGTGGCCATCTGTTCAGGACGGTATTCCTTTGAGCCCACCGTCCAATATCCTTCCGGACCACGGAATGTGGGGATACCACTTTCAGCGGAGATGCCGGCCCCTGTGAGCACAGTCAGACGTCCCTTACTATCCTTAAAACGTTTTAATGCCTTTTCCAGTTTTGTCATACACAATCAGCACTTATCAATCATCAATTATTCCTTTTAGATTAACATTTTATGCTCCCTGTAGCAAATCAATATTTAATGGTTCATCCGGTTAATGAGTACGTAAACAAGTAAAAAGCGCAAAATATTTAGATATCCTTTCAAAAAGCAGCTAAGAGGAGGTCACGGCTGTTCTTTGAAAGACGACATCTCAAAAAGAATTCCACCCAAGGCCGGCAGTGGGCTTGTTTTCAAGGGTTTGCTCCACCAGAACCCCTGGCAGAATATGCCGTTGCCACCAGGAAAAGGTTTGCCAAACCCTTGAAAATAAGACCACGTCCACGGAATACTATAGATGTCGTCTTGAAAAGAATGGCCGTGACCGGAGGGCTGTCCCTTTTCTTCGTTCCGGATCTCCCGGGCTGGTCATTTCAAGGGGTTACGGCTGTTCTTGGAAAGACGAAATATAAGTAAGGGTTCAAGGGATCCCGGATGAGACTATCTGACTTTGTCCCCTGGTGTGAGAAGCCGGGGGACTCTTAGCGACTCGGTGTTGATCCCATTTGACATTGCTGTCTGATCTTGACTAGGATCAGGTTATGGTAAAAGGGGTTTCAATAAGGATCGGCACATCGGGATGGACCTATAAGCACTGGGAAGGGACGCTTTATCCCGCCGGATTGCCCAAATCAAAATGGCTGGAGTACTATAGCAGGCATTTCCACACCGTTGAGCTCAATGCCTCCTTCTACCGGCTTCCCAAACGCGAGACCTTCCAGAACTGGAAAGCAAGAACCCCTGACGATTTCCTTTGGAGCGTGAAAGCAAGCAAATTCATCACGCATACCCAAAGACTTGAAAATTCTGCCGAACCCCTGGATCGTCTTTACGGCGTAACCGCCGGCCTTGGCGAAAAACTGGGTGTCATACTATTCCAATTGCCGCCGACCCTTGCCTATAATGAAAAAACATTGAGGGATTTTTGTAAAACACTTAACCCGCGGGTACGCCACGCCATTGAGGTTCGCCATCCGTCATGGATTAATGATCAGGCGTTTAGCCTATTGAGCGAATTCAACATAGCCCTGTGTATAGCGGACACGGCCGGGAGATATCCCTCCTGTGAGACTATTACCTCTCATTTTGTATATGTTCGGCTTCACGGTTCTCGAAAGCTCTACGCGTCCGAATATTCGGAAGAAGAACTGAGGAACTGGGCTGGAAAGGTCGATGCGTGGAATAGGGACACATTCATCTATTTCGACAATGATTTTGAAGGCCATGCCGTTAATAATGCCGGGAGACTAAAGGAGTTACTGGGGTTGGTCTGTTAATCCAAACAGCAGTAATGAATAATAGAATCATTTCATTCTTAAAATCTTATTCTTTGCTAGACAGGACACTATAGGATTGTCCCCCTGATCCACCATCTAGATGTCATCTGCCATTCGATAGGCTCATGGCCCTGAGGGTACTCGAAGGGCTGCGTTGCCTGCGGTCGCTCCTCCTTGCGGCGTATTTCATATACGCCTCACTCGTCGCTCCTTGGCGCCTTGCATCTAACATCTATATGGTGCCCAGGATTATACCAAAATCCTCTGCTAATATGAAATATTTGCAAGTTTGATGGTGGATTTTGGTGTTCCCTACATACTTGACATCCAGGAAATCATAGGTAGACTGTTGTAATCTTAAGGCCATCTTCTCCCGCCACCAGGTATTGATTATTAAAAAGGATTATTATTCATGCTGATAAAGAAAAACCAATTGCCCATACTTATCACTATTCTAATAATGCTTTTATCTTTTTCTATCTATTACTTCACCATAAAGAATTACGAATTCATAATATATATCTTTGTTATTGTCTTTTTCCTGGTGCTCATTCTTTTTACCAATAATAGAGTTAACTACTCAAACACGTCGTTATGGGGGCTTACAATATGGGGCACTCTACATATGGCTGGGGGTGGAATACCTGTCAAAGGGGATGTTCTATACAAGTTGATCCTTATCCCTATTACAGAAAATATATTCAAATATGACCAATTTGTCCATATTATTGGCTTTGGTGTCGCAACCCTTATAATGTTTGAACTCCTGAAGCCAAAATTAAAACCATTAGAATATTGGACTGCAATATCAATAGTGGTTGTAATGGCTGGCCTGGGTGTGGGAACGGTAAACGAGATCGTTGAATATATAGCTACTTTGCTTGTTCCTGAAACAGGTGTGGGCGGTTATGACAATACGTTATTAGACCTTATCGCGGATTTGATCGGGGCTCTTTTTGCCCTTTTAATCATAAGATACAGAGAAAAAGAAATAATGAATTCAACAAGAGTGGAACCATCAACCTAGCTCTTGTCATCTCCGCTTTCCATGCGGCGGTGTTCTTTATGCAGTCCCTCTTCTTAAGTTTTTTCATAACAGGTTATTTTCTCTTCCCAGATATGTAACTTTTTTATTCCATCATACGACTAATACTCAAAGAGGCCGAAATGAAAAAACAATATCCTTTTCACTCTTTGATAATTATTTTGTTTCTATCATCGCTTTTAATCAGCCATGAGGTCCTTTGTCAGGATCTGAAAGTCGATAAAGCACTTGACCAAAAAGTTAAGACATTCCTCGAAAACAAGAGATGGGAGTGGAGAGAGCAGAATGTTCCTTATGCAGACGGCAAAATATTATATGATATAATCGTTAAAAACAATTACAAAAGAGCCCTGGAAATCGGAACATCCACTGGACATTCCGCTACCTGGATTGCCTGGGCACTCAGCAAAACGGGCGGCAAACTTATCACCATCGAAATAGATGAAAGAAGACTCGAACAAGCTTTAGCGAATTTTGAAGAAGCAGGTCTTTCCGATTACATAGACGCAAGGCTTGCAAATGCACATACATTGGTAGAGGAACTAGAAGGTCCGTTCGACTTTGTGTTTAGTGATGCGGACAAGGATTGGTATACGAATTATTTTAAGGCTATAGCACCAAAACTCATGGTGGGAGGATGTTATGTCACTCATAATGTGTCAACAGGACAGTTGGGCAGGAGATTTGGCAGAGGCAGAGGAGGTTGGTCTATGGATTACTATGATTATGTTGTAGGTTTATCTAACTTTAAATCCACACTTAATAATAGCGGCGCTGGGATGTTAATCAGCTATAAGAAATCTGAGGAGTGACATAATAGAAGAATTGGAAGTCAGACCAAAAGCACCAATAGCCAATGGGGAGTAATCTATAGGCACCTATGTTTAGAAAGGAGGTAATAAGCCTAGAACAAGATTAATAATAAAAAATTGATCATCTCCAAATCAGATCACACTCCGTAATGCTACGGGGCACAGGTTAAGCAATGATTAAAATACAAGGGGTCAAGGAATCGAGGGTTCAGGGATTCAAGTAAAATGCTCAAAAGAATATCAGAGAACAAATACTTGAATCTTCAAATTATGGACTACCTTATTATACTAAAAAATCCTTTTAAGACATACCGGGCTCACCCATTGTTGTTTCCTAGTCTATTTCAACACCATGCTCAATACATTCTTTTTGAAAATCTGCGGACCGCAAATCTCCTATTACTCCTGATAACTCCGGCCATTCAGACAAAGACAGATCAATCAGGATCTTCGCAAATTTATCGGGTGTATTTAACTTCCCTTCCTTATAAAGGTTAATAAATTTATCACGGGAAGGGAATCTGTGGACAGAAACACCCCTGATTGTTTCCTGCATTCCACTTTCGAATGGACCGGGTGATATAGCTGCTATTCTTATCGGTTTATCTGATACTTCTAAGGCAACGCATTTGGTAAACATATTTACCGCCGCTTTTTGGCTGCAATAGCCCGACCAACCGGCATATGCATTTATTCCCGCACCACTCGTGATATTTATTATGGTTCCTCCGTTATCTTGTTTAACCATCCTTCTTAAGGCCTCCAGGGTTGTGAGGTAAATCCCGAAGACATTTACCTTAAGAGACATTAATAGACTATCTGGGGATGTCTCAGTGAGATATGAGATAGGTTCCACAACCCCTGCGCAGTTAAAGACGATATCGATTCCCCTTAACTTAGAGTCAATGATTTTAAACGACTCCTGTAATGATTTAATATTGCTGACATCCGTTGGTAATGCTATCGCTTCTCCCTCATTTGCCCCAAGATAATTAACGATTTCATTGAGTTTTCCCTCTCGCCTAGCCATCAGAGCGACTTTGGCACCCCCGGCAGCCGCGGATTCAGCGATAGCTCGTCCCAGACCTGAAGAAGCCCCTGTAACTGCTATTCTTTTATGTTTTAATATCAACATAATTATTCTTACCTCGTATTTTGAAGTTAAAGAATCATATGACCGCTTCATGCTCGATGAAGGCATAGGAAAATGACCGGAGAATTTGAAGGGTATTCTACTAATAGAATCATAAGATCGAGTCAAGGGTTTTGACTGTTTATCCTAAATACAGGGATCTAAAGATGGTGCGTATGATCATGTGGGATATATTTCAGTCCAAGCAGGCCATACTAAACTGCACGGAGAGAATGGAAAACGTTGAGCTATGAACCTGCTTATGTTATTGAAAAAGTCTAAATGAGATGATAGGGCTGACCCCGTTTGTTAAAGGTTTATAATTATGCTCGACATCCAGAACATGGAAAAACAGGTTGAAATGGAAACTACAGATGTTTCTAAGATCAAAAGATCCGCCTTGGTTATTGCCACACTGAATTCCTTTATTACCCCTTTTATGGGCTCTGCCGTTAACATTGCCCTTCCAGCCATTGGAAAAGATCTGCATATCGATGCGGTCCTCCTGAGCTGGATAGCCACGGCCTATCTGCTTGCGGTCGCCGTATCTCTTGTGCCTTTCGGCAGACTAGCGGATATCCATGGCAGAAAAAGGCTATTTACCTCCGGGGTTATCCTGTTCACCTTTTCCTCCATCCTTTGCGCAACATCTTTTTCTATCCCCTTACTCCTTTTTTTCAGGGTATTACAGGGCATAGGCAATGCCATGGTCTTCGCCACCGGAATGGCCGTGCTTGTCTCTGTCTATCCCCTTCAAGAAAGGGGCAGAGTATTGGGTATTAATGTTGCGGCAGTCTATATCGGGCTCTCCGCCGGCCCCTTCCTGGGAGGGATAATAACCCACTATCTGACCTGGAGGAGTGTGTTTCTGGTCCCGGTTCCGCTCTCCCTGATCATACTTTTTCTTATCTTCTGGACGTTAAAGGCTGAATGGGCCGACGCCCGGGGAGAAAGATTCGATCTCGCCGGTTCCTTGATCTACTCAGTGGCTATTATAGCAATCATCGTGGGTGTCTCCCTTGTTCCCGAAATCAAGAGCCTTTGGATTATACTATTGGGCATTATAAGCCTTCTCGCTTTTATAAAATGGGAAATGAAGGTGCAACAACCCGTGTTTAATATTAGTCTATTCAAGACAAATCGCGTATTCGCCTTCTCCAACCTAGCAGCCCTGATCAACTACAGTTCCACGTATGCCTTGACCTTTCTCATGAGCCTTTACCTTCAGAATATCAGGGCCTTTAGCCCCCAGATCGCCGGACTGGTCCTGATATCTCAACCTTTAATAATGGCTGGCTTCTCCCCCCTGGCCGGAGGAATATCCGACCGTATCGAACCTCGAATCGTTGCCACACTGGGCATGATATTAACAACGTTCGGTCTTTTTCTACTTACTTTCCTGCATCCAGGAACCTCTATGGCCTATATAATCGCCGCCCTCATGGTATTGGGTTTCGGTACCGCCTTATTCTCCTCCCCCAATACCAATGCCATTATGGGTTCGGTCGAAAAACGATTCTTCGGCATAGCCTCGGGTGCGATTGGTACAATGCGAAGCCTCGGGATGATGTTAAGCATGGGAATCGCCACCGTCATATTCAGTATCTTAATCGGCCGTACTGAGATCACGGAGGATCAATACCCGTTTTTGATGAAGAGCATCGTGGTTGCCTTTGTAATATTCACGGTGCTTTGCTTCGGGGGTGTCTTCGCGTCCATGGTGAGGGGAAAGGTAAGGCCCGCGGATCGATGATAAAAGAATACTGAATAACCTACAAAGTAATTGACAATAGCTGAAACATAAGATAGTTTTAGAATATAAGGGCTATAATCTATTGATCTTATTATGCTATTCATTTAAAGGAGGTTGTGGGGTATGCCAACTGTAGAATTTGAAGGACATACTTTTAATGTCGATGAAGACGGCTTTATCGATGATTTCAACAACTGGAACGAGGCATGGGTCAGATACGTAAAAGAAACTGAAGGTATCGAGGAATTGACAGATGAACACTGGCAGGTCATCAAAGTACTTCAGGACTATTATCAAAAAAACGGTATCGCTCCCATGGTACGGATACTATCCAAGCTTACCGGCTTTAAATTGAAATACATATACGAACTCTTTCCATCCGGCCCAGGCAGAGGCGCTTGCAAGATGGCCGGTTTACCTAAACCGACAGGGTGTGTCTAATATCCGATATCCCGATATTTTATTTGAGTCTTTTGACTAAACCGAATTTGCCCCGTCCTTTGTATCCTTTAATAGCTTATACTGGATGCTGTCCACGAGTGCCTGCCAGCTCGCCTCGATTATGTTTTCCGATACGCCTACGGTAGACCAAACTTCCTGTGAGTCCCGTGAATCGATCTTAACCCTTACCTTGGCCCCTGTTCCGTCGCTTCCTTCGATTACCCTAACCTTGAAATCCACCAGTTTCACCTCGCTGATATGAGGGAAGAAACTATTCAAGGCCTTCCTGAGGGCGTTATCAAGGGCATTTACAGGACCATCTCCCTCCGCGGCCGTAATCTCCTCTTCATCCCCCACGGATATCTTGATCGTCGCATGGGAGGAACTTGCCCCCTCCTTATCCTTTTCGATGGTCACACGAAATGACTCAAGGGAAAACGGTTCCTTGAATTGACCCGTATACTTTTTGATTAGGAGTTCAAGGGAACCTTCCGCTGCCTCAAACTGGTATCCTTTATCCTCCAACATCTTGATCTCATTCACGATCTTCTTGCTATCATACCCGTTGCCGCCGAGCCTGATATCCATCTCTCTTGTCTTGAATTCAATGTTGCTCTTGCCGGAAAGATCCGATACCAGTACCCTCCGTCTGTTACCCACCCTTTCGGGTTCCAGATGTTCGTACGCTGCCGGGTTCTTCTGAATGGCGCTGACATGGACTCCCGCCTTATGGGCAAAGGCACTGTCTCCGGTAAAGGGACGCTGATTAAATGGGGGCACATTGGCTACATCACTTATAAAGCGGGAAAGTTCGGTCAAATTTCTTAATTTTTCATCTGAAATACATTGATACCCCATCTTAAGCTGGAGATTTCCCACAACGGATATCAAATCTACGTTTCCACACCTCTCCCCATAACCGTTAATCGTGCCCTGGACCAATTTGGCTCCGTTCCGTACAGCCTCCAGGGAATTGGCAAGGGCAAGACCACAGTCATTGTGCGCGTGTATACCTATGGGAATTTCAACATGGGGCCTTATTTTCGTCATGATATCCCCTACTTCATAAGGAAAAGTTCCCCCGTTGGTATCACACAATACGATCATGTCAGCCTCTCCCTTTACGGCAGCCTTTATAGTCTTCATGGCATATTCGGGATTCCTTTTGTAGCCATCAAAGAAATGTTCCGCATCGTAGATTACCTCTTTTCCCCGATCTTTCAGATATGCAATACTATCCTCGATCATAGCCAGATTTTCGTCTTCAGAGACCCCGAGTATGTCTGTCACGTGAAGGTCCCAGCTCTTTCCGAAGATAGTCACTGTTTCTGTTTCCGCCTCCAGGATAGCCTTTATACTATGGTCTTCTTCAGGTGTATTCCGGGAATGTCTTGTGCTCCCGAAGGCAGTCAAACGGGCTGTCTTAAAAGAACGTTGTTTGGCCATATCGAAGAACCGGGCATCTTTCGGGTTGGAACCGGGCCAGCCCCCTTCTATGTAATGGAAACCCATTTCATCCAACCTCTGAGCGATCTTGATTTTATCTTCAGCAGAAAGATTGACCTGTTCGCCCTGGGTCCCATCCCTAAGCGTGGTGTCATACAGTAATATTTTATCAGACATTTTTACAATCATACCTCCATATAAAGAAAAAGATCCGTTATCAGGCATCCTGATAACGGATCTAATTGAATTGATTTTTCCTGGTTATGCCATTATCAGAACCGGTAATTTAAGGCGCTCCAATATAATACGAAGCAACAGGGAGGAGGCAATTATCCCCGTTGCCCCCATAATTATGATGATGCTTATTAAAGAATAAAGGCTAAACATAATGTAAAATATCCTGCACGCAAAAATGATATGGAATAATATAACAAAAAAAGACCAAATGTCAACCTAATTATATGGCCGTGTAACCAACATGCACAGATATAAATGATCCTGTTATCCAATCATTTGAACTTTACCAGAAAATTCAATTGCATATTGCTAATAAATTAAAATAATATGTTTATATATCAGATTCAACCGCCTAATTTCAGTTTTTAAGGATCATCTCCAATTTAGTCTACCATCCACAGTTCTACGGAGGACGGAAGGAGAATACTAGAATGATTCAAGGCTTCGACGGCAAGACGCCAAGGATAGCGGATACTGTATATATAAGCGAAGCAGCTCATATAATTGGTGATGTGGAGATTGGAGATCACTCCAGCGTATGGCCCGGGGCCGTGATAAGGGGCGATTTCGGCAAGATAACCATAGGTAAAAACTGTGCTGTGGAAGATAACTGTGTTATCCATTCGGGATCTCCGAGCTATGAAGACTCTATGTGTGAGCTGGTCATAGGCGATGAGGTCCACATCGGGCACGGAGCAGTGCTGAATTGCCGCAAAATCGGTAACAATGTCCTTATCGGTATAAACGCCACTGTCCTTCATGACGTTGAGATAGGTAATTGCTGTATAATAGGGGCCGCATGCATGGTAAGCCAGGGCATGAAGATACCCCACGATACATTCGTTGCCGGCGTGCCGGCCAAGATAATGGGGAAGGTTAATCCCGACCAGCTTTTTTGGCTGGAGCAGGCGCCCAAAGGATATACCCGCCTTGCCGAAAGGTATAAAAATAGTTGAGAGATCACCTTTCAAAAAGCACCACTAGTAAGCTTTTAGCTATCAGCCATTAGCTATTAGCTGTTCTCTGTTCCATATTCTCTTTTCCCTTTCTCCCCAACCCCTTGAACCCCCGAACCCTTGAATCCTAATAGATATCGTCTTAAAAAGAATAGGCGTGATTGGATATTAGCGATACCTCTATCCGGCCCCGGAGGTGTGGCACTGGGGCGAAGGGCTGTTCCTTTTTGTAGTGACTATCGGGAGGGCGCTGTTATTTCAGGAGGTTACGGGTGGGGGACCCCCTGGCCCCGAGTGAAACCGAGGGGAACAGCGGAGGGGGTAGGCATCCCACGGCCGTAACCCCTTGAAATGACCAGCCCGGGAGATCCGGAACGAAGAAAAGGGACAGCCGTGACCTGAGATGATGATACTTTTTGAGAAGTGATTTCGCCAGATATCCGTAAAAATTCCTTGACACCTAAATATGTTTATAATAGGATATCGTCCAGTCTATTAGCGGAAGATATACGGGGTAAGAAATGAGAAGATATAAGTCGGGCCGGATTTTTCACTATTATTATATTGGGAGGAAAGGTCTGCCCGGGGATTGATATCCAATTAACTTAATCATTAAAACCGTGGGCAGAATAAAACCCACGGTTTTTTTTTGCAGTAATCGAAGACTAAACGACCCTCGTCTATAAGGCAAAAGATTCTGAATCGGTTAATTAAAATCAACTGTAGCTGTCATGCCGGGCTTGGTCCGGCATCCAGAAGATTGAAAAATATTATTTCCTGGATTCCGGCTCATTGGCCGGAATGACAAGTCGCTCCATGACAATTAAAAACCTGCTTCGCCTGAAGGCGATGGAATTCAACCATCCCTATAGGGACCTTAATTAGGAGAAGAATAAAACATAAAAAGGAGGTTAAAAAAATGCAACATGAACCTATAGAAGTTACGCCGCATCTCTTTCAACTGGGCACAAAAAGCTTCCCTGTCTATCTTTCCATGGGCAAGGAAGGGATGATAATTGAGGGAGGCACTGGTCCCACCTATGACATCATTGTGTCCCAGATTGATTCCCTGGGTATCGATCCCATGAAGATCAAATATATCGCCTTAACCCACACCCACGCCGATCACGTGGGGGCACTTCCCCGTTTTAAAAAGACCTATCCGCACATGAAGGTGCTGGCATGTGCAATAGCTGAAAAGATATTTCAAAAGGAGAGATTCCTGAAAGAATTTCTGCCCACAGACAAAATGATCTCTGATTTGCTCAAGGATAAAGGCGATATCCAGGAAATGCCTCTCCCTCTTGATAAGTACGATTTCGCGGTGGATACTGTTGTTTCGGAGGGCGAAAAGATCGATCTGGGAGATGGGGTTGTATGGACGGTGTATAATGCGCCGGGCCATTCACCATGTCATATCACCCTGTTTGAAGACAAAGAAAAGACCCTGGCCCTAGGAGATATTACCGGTTATTACGATCCCGAAAGGGATATTTTTTGGCCGAACTACTTTTATTCCCTGGAGAGTTACTGTGACACCATTCGAAAAATGTTAGACATCCCGGCCAGTCGTTTGCTCTTAAGCCATAACGGGGTAATAGAGGGCGACAGCGGCAGGCACCTGGTTAAGGCCCTTAAGGCGACGGAGGCATACCATCAGGAGATGCTCGACAGGGTCGACAAAGGGGAATCGAATGAAGAGATCTGTAAGGACAAGGCCGACTGGATAGAAAGCATAGGGGCCCTTGCGTCCCATAATGTCCTATTATTTCTATGTGATCTCATGATTAAAAACTCCCAGAAAGACAGGGAAAAGCAGCTTTTCACCCTGCCCGAAGGGGCATAATTGTAATAACGGCGGGAGAGGAGCCTATCACTGTTCCCGGGGATATACCATCTCCCCGCTAAGGCTGAGGTCATAACCCGCGAGTCTGCTAACAAGGTCCTTAAAGGAATGATCTCGCAGAAGTCCTAAAAAAAGCTGGATTCCCTTATCAAAAAACCTTTCCCTGGCCATAATTAGATCGAATCGTTCCCAACGCAGCGGTAGAAAATCCAGGCCCAGCAATCCCGCGACACCCTTTATGCCCGGCCCGGCATCAGCCCTTCCGGAAAGGATCTCTATCCCCACATCCAGATGTGTCTCCATTGTTGTATTATAACCATCCACATCGTCTTTGCTTAACCCCGCCTTCTCAAGCTCGCCATCCAGCAACAGGCGTGTCCCGGTTCCCAGGGGACGGTTAACAATCCTGAAATCCTTATTTGCCAGGTCCCTGATCCCCTGAATTCCCTTCGGATTACCCTTTCTCACCAAGATGCCCTGCTCCCTTCTGCAAAAATTCACGATAGCGGGAACCCGGGTTAATTCCTCCTTTGCAAACTCAAAGTTATAATCCTCCTCATCATCCTGCAGCAGATGACTTGATGCAATGTGACAGAGATTGCGACGCAAAGCCCTTATACCTCCAAGGCTGCCCATATTTCCAAACACGGCAACATGATCCTTATGGATACTGTTAAAAAGTGATATGGCCCTGTCCAATAGTATATCATTGCTTCCGCTTATAATAAGCAGACCATGATATGGGGGCAGGGGGCTGGAGGCAGGGGGATAGTTTATTGTCTCGCTTTCCAGCCATTGTTCCACAAGGTTCACAGGGAAAAGCCATTTCCCGGTCACCTTTGTAGCGGGGAGGCCCTTTTCGCTGATAAGATAATATACCATCTTTTCGTTTACATCCAGAAACCCGGCTATTTCTCTTGTATTAAGAAGGGCCTTCTTTTCCATTAGTAATACCCCCAGTATCTACCTGTATCCTCCAACAACTTAAATTAGAGAAACTGATATCCCGTGGCACGAGATTAGAATCGGTTCATCCGGTTAATGAGCGCGTAAAGAAGCAGAGGATTAGACCTTATTATAATCACCTTAATGGCCCATGGAGCACTCTTTTAAGCGGCGAAAGTATTACCAGCATGCTAATTACGTAAGGTGCCACCCAGGCGGGCGGAATACTTATGAGATAATAGAAGATTCTCTACCCCGGCCAAGTCTGGAAAAGAATACCCGCCCGCCTCGTCTTGTTTTGTGCGGGGTCATTGTACATAAACGAGTTCGCCGCTCAAAAGAGAACCCCATGGCCCATATAGCGCAAAATGTTTAAAAATCATTGACTAGCGTACTCATTAGCCGGACGAACCTTAAAATCTAAGCCTGTAAAGAGGGCTTTATAAAACCATTTTTGTAATTATAAGTCAATAATCGTATTTCTAGGTTCTCTTATTCTGTGGATATTATAAATGTTTTCTCCAAAGAAAATATTTGACAATATTTTAGGCATGCCTTACTATTTTAGGCACTCCTAAAACAATCAGAGGAAGAGGCAAAAAAATGACATTTACAGATACGTTGACAGCGAGCCTGGAGGACTATCTTGAGGCCATCTTCCATATCATCTCGGACAAACACGCTGCCAGGCCCAAAGATATCGCCAGGCGTCTGAAGGTCACCAACTCCTCGGTAACAGGCGCGCTTCGGTCACTTGCCGATAAAAAACTGATTAATTATGCCCCGTATGATGTGATCACCCTGACCCCTTCCGGTCAAACCGCTGCCAAGGATGTGGTCCGTCGGCATGAGGTCCTGAGCGATTTTTTCGTCAAGGTTCTTGCCGTGGAAGAAGCGGATGCGGATAAGGCGGCCTGCCTGATGGAACATTCCATTCCCAAAATCATCCTGGAGCGTTTTATCCAGTTCGCCCAGTTCATTGAGATTTGTCCCCGCGGTGGCGCCGAGTGGATCGCGGGATTCGGTTACCATTGTGATCATGGCGGCACTCAGGAGAATTGCGAAAAATGTATATCAATTATCCTTGAAAAAGTGAGACAAAAGAGAAGGCACGGAGGCAGGAAGGCGATTACAAAAGCTAACCTTAAGGAATTGAAAACCAGCCAGAAATGCACGGTGCTGAAGATCAAGGCCAGGGGAGAGACAAACAAGCGGATTGTGGAGATGGGAATCACCCCCGGGGCTCTCATTGAAGTGGAGCGCGTGGCCCCGCTAGGTGATCCAATTGATATCAAGGTTAAAGGCTATCATCTCTCCTTGAGAAAAGAAGAGGCAGAGGGCATTGAGATTGAAAAGATATAGATGCTTAGTCAAGTCCTAAGGAGACAGGTGTTGGAAATGCCTTTAGCGATTGTGCAATCAGGTAGACAGGTGAGAGTGGTTGCCATAGAGGCCGGACATGGGCTCCAGGGCAGGTTGGCCAATATGGGGTCCCCGGCATGGAAATCCGGGTACTTAGTAATTCCATGCAGGGACCCTTTCTTGTAGAGCTAAAAGGCAGCCGCATAATGCTGGGCCGCGGTATGGCACAGAAGATCATTGTTGAATAATTTTTTTTGAAAGTAAATTTTGGCATGGCTAAATAATTAAGTTTTCCCAAAAACAGAAAAGGAGGATAAGAAAGGTTCATCCGGTTAATGAGTACGATATTTAATTATATACAACTGTTTTTCCATCTTTGACCCATGGGTCTCTCTTTTAAGCGGCGAAGATGTATAGAAGCACCATAATTACGAAAGGTGCCATCCAGGCGGGCGGATTACTTATGAGACCTTAGACGCTTCTTGAGTCCGGCCAAGAATGGAAAAGGTTGCCCGCCCGCCTCGTCTTGCTTTGTGCGATGTCATAGCACATAAACAAGTTCGCCGTCACAAAGAGAGCCCCATGGGCCAAAATTCATTACCTATTTAATAGGTTTTATCTATTAGTACTTTACGTACTCATTAACCGGATGAACCATAAGAAAAGACCATGAAAATCAAGATAGTAGTCGCCCTTGCGGGCAATCCTAATTCAGGGAAAACAACCATTTTCAATGCATTAACCGGGGCTCACCAGCATGTGGGAAATTATCCCGGCGTGACCGTGGAGCGAAAGGAAGGCTTCCGCTATTACGGCGATATTGAATTACAGATTGTCGACCTTCCCGGTACATACAGTCTCTCTGCTTACTCTGCCGAAGAACTGGTGGCCCGAAATTTTATAATAGACGAAAAGCCGGATGTGGTTGTGGATATAATCGATACCTCGAATCTTGAAAGAAACCTGTATCTGGCTGTCCAGTTCATGGAACTCGGCGTTCCCCTGGTACTGGCCTTCAACATGAGCGATATGGCCAAGGCCCGGGGATACGAGTTTGATATTGATAAGCTCTCAGGGTTCTTCGGTACCGCCATCGTGCGGACAGTCGGGCACAAGGGTACAGGTATAAAGGAACTGATTGACGCTGTCATTTCCACTGCAACAAAGGGTGTATCAAAGTACACGGACAACAGGGAAACGTCTTCGGCCAGTCCTCTTTCTTCCGGGGCAAGCATCCTAGGCCCCCAATGCGAGGCGCCGGTGTTGAACTACGGAGCCAACATAGAGCGAGAGATCGCAAAAATACAGTCCCTTTCCGAAACAAAGGGATACTTCAACGGTAAATATGACTCGAGATGGCTAGCCCTGAAACTCCTTGAAAACGACAGAGAGTTGCGGGGAAAGGTTGTATCACCCCAATTGGACGAGCAGATCGAAAAAAGCGTTTCGCGTATTGAACAAATAATAGGGAAATCCCCTGAGGTTGCTATTGCCGAAAGGAGGTACGGGTTTATCTCAGGCGCCTGCCAGGAGTCGGTACGATCCACTATAGAGTTTCGGCATACGCTCTCGGACAGGATAGACTCGCTGCTCACCAACCGGATTCTTGGTATCCCGGTCTTCCTGGGGCTGATGTATCTGGTCTTCCAGTTGACCTTCACCCTGGGGAATCCACCCATGGAATGGATAGAGGAGGCTTCGGCTGGCTGGGCGGCATAATCGAGGGCTGGTGGCCTGTCGAAGGCATTCTGAAGTCTCTTCTGGTGGACAGCTTAATAGGCGGCGTAGGGGGCGTGGTCGTTTTCCTGCCCAACATCCTGCTGCTATTCCTGGCCATCGCCATACTCGAGGATTCGGGCTACATGGCAAGGGCGGCATTTATCATGGATCGATTGATGCACAGGATAGGTTTGCACGGCAAGAGTTTTATCCCCATGCTTATAGGCTTCGGCTGTTCTGTTCCGGCAATCATGGCTAGCCGGGGCACATGGGGAAATAAAATTTTTTTCTTGACAAATATAGACGTTTCTATTAAAGTTAGATTCATCTATCTTTTAGGACATCTAAAATGACTACCTTGACGTCAAGCATGGAAGATTACCTGAAGGCCATCTGGATTATCGCCCTCGAAAACAAGATTACACGGGTGAAAGATATTGCGAAATATCTTAGCGTTAGGACCTCCTCGGTGGCCAATGCCATAAAAGTTCTCTCTGAAAATCAGCTGGTTCATCAGGAACCATATGGGTATATCGAACTCACCCAGAAGGGTGTCCTGATGGCAAAGGAGATTTATGAAACGCACAAAACGCTGTATAAATTTTTTCACGGAATCCTTGGGGTTGACCCAAAGATAGCCGACAAGGATGCTTGTGAAATCGAGCATCATATCCACAGAAAGACGTTGGGTCGCATGTTGCAGTTCATAAAGTTTGTGGAGACCTGTCCCGAGGGTGAACCACTTTGGCTGTCGAGTTTTCACTATTTCGTCAAGCACGGGGAAAAACCCGAACACTGTGAACAATCCGAAGGTATTCTAAAGGGAGGGAAACAGATGAAGCACTTGAATGAGCTTAGAGTTGGGGAAAAATGCAGAGTCTCCCGGGTAATTGCCGAGGCCGGCATAAAGAGGAAATTGCTTGATATGGGAATCATCCCCGGAGTCGAAATCCATATCAAAAAGGTCGCGCCTCTGGGCGACCCGGTGGATATCCTTGTCAAAGGATACCATCTTTCCCTACGCAGGGAAGAGGCTAAGGCCATTGTAGTAGAGGTGGGAGATAAGTGATGCCACTCAGCATGGTTAGACCTGGACAACGAGTAAGAATAGCAGAGATTAGGGGTGGAAGGGGCCTGATTGGAAAATTTACCCACATGGGCTTCTACCCAGGGGTTGAAATCGAGGTGATCTCAAACAGACCTGGACCCTTGATTGTAAGCAGAGGAGGGGTGAAGCTTGGCTTGGGGTATGGAATGGCCAATAGGATTCTTGTATCCCTTATTCCTTAAGCGGAGCTTTGGGAATGCTTCTTTGTCCAAAACCATGCTATCCAGAACTCTTAATGAAAGGAAAGGCTGAAATGAACGTTGAAAAGAAAATGAAAAAGACGATGATAGCCCTAGCAGGGAATCCAAATTCGGGCAAGACCACGGTTTTTAATAGTATGACAGGTGGAAGGCAACATGTGGGAAACTGGCCCGGCGTAACTGTTGAAAAGAAGGAGGGAATGTTTACCCATGACACCCATGAAATTACCGTGGTTGATCTTCCAGGAATATACAGCCTCACAGCTTATTCCATAGATGAGAGGATAGCCCGGGATTTTCTGTTAAGGGAAAAGCCCAATGCGGTGGTGGTGGTTATCGATGCGTCCAACCTGGAAAGAAACCTCTATCTCGTCACGCAGCTTCTCGAATTGGGATCAAATGTTATCCTGGATCTGAATATGATGGATATGGTCAAAAGCAAAGGGGTAGATATCGATACATTAAAGCTCTCCGCAGTGTTAGGCGTCCCTGTTATAGAGACTGTTGCCCATAAAGGGGAGGGAATTGAGCTGCTGAAGCAGGCAATCATCGAGATATCAGTTGAAAAAGCCGATTCCTTCAGGATTGATTACGACCAAGACATTGAAGATCAGATAGAAACCTTGCAAAATGCAGTCACCCTCCCAGGTTATCCTTCCCGTTGGGTGGCTATCAAGCTTCTCGAGGGTGATGCCGAAATTCTGAAAAGGGTGAAGGATAGTAATGCAGAATCGGTGATCCTTGAAAGCCAAGCAAAGCTCGAACGGCACTTGGACTATGATTTGGAAACTGCACTTGTGGAGAGAAGATATGCCTTTTTATCAGGGCTTGTTAAGGAATCCACACGAAAAATACTTGATCTCATGGATCGCCTGGACATCTCCGACCGGATAGACCGTATCTTAGTCAACCGGTATTTAGGTATCCCGATTTTCTTGGCGATGATGTGGCTTGTCTTCCAGCTCGTTTTCACCCTCGGCGCGCCGCTGGCCGATGGCATCGATTCATTCATGGTCTGGTTCGGGGAAGCTGTTTCTTCGGGAATAACAGGCATGAAGGGCCCGCAATGGCTATCCTCTCTCCTATCTGATGGCATTATTGGAGGTGTCGGCAGCGTGCTTGTCTTTCTCCCCAATATCATGCTTCTTTTTTTAGCCATAGCCATCCTGGAAGCCTCAGGGTACATGGCGAGGGGCGCCTTTGTCACGGACAGGTTTATGCACGCTCTGGGACTT
This sequence comes from uncultured Desulfobacteraceae bacterium, assembly GCA_964418945.1. Lineage (GTDB taxonomy): Bacteria > Desulfobacterota > DSM-4660 > Desulfatiglandales > HGW-15 > CAYUYB01. Next base: position 16,551 of record CAYQNR010000006.1, on the reverse strand, counting down.
CACGGAAAATCCTTTATCCCAATGCTCCTGGGATTCGGCTGCAATATCCCCGGAATTATGGCAACAAGAACCCTCGAATCGGAAAAGGACAGGATTCTCACCATCCTGGTAAACCCTTTGATGTCCTGCTCGGCAAGGCTTCCCATCTATGTGCTCTTTGCCGGGGCCTTTTTCTCACGAAATCAGGGACTGGTCATTTTTTCCCTTTATTTGATGGGGATTGTTTTGGCTATAGTTGTCGCCAGGATATTCAAAGGTGTCTTTTTCAAGGGCGAGGTCGCCCCACTCATCATGGAACTTCCCCCGTATCGGCTCCCCACAATCAAGGGGGTTCTCATCCACATGTGGGAAAGAAGTAGCCTCTTTTTGAGAAAGGCGGGGACCATTATCTTTCTCGGGGTGGTGCTGATTTGGTTCTTGGCCTCCCTTCCTCTCGGTGCTGAGTATGCTTCCGAGCAAAGCGTAATCGGCAAATTGGGTTTACTTTTTGCCCCTTTGCTGAAACCGGCTGGCTTCGGGTCTTGGCAGGCTGGGGTGGCGCTGCTTTTCGGGGTCCTAGCCAAGGAAGTCGTCGTGGGAACTCTCGGGACTCTATACGGGGTACAGGAAGCAGGATTAACCAGCGTCATCCAAACTCAGTTCACTGCACTTTCTGCCTACGCTTTTATGGTCATGGCCTTGGTTTACATCCCCTGCATTGCAGCGATTGCAACGATAAAGCGAGAAACAAACTGGAAATGGACAGGTCTTGCGGTCGGATACAGTCTTGTCTTGGGATGGGGACTTGCGGTTCTGATTTATCAAATTGGGGCGCTTTTCATGGCCTTGAAATGACTTTCGTATCAAGAATTGACCTAAAATAACAACACGCTTTAAGCCAATGGGTCTCTTCTTAAAAAAGATGATTCATCAATTCTACAGGAAATACAGAGGAACTCCAAATAACATTGAATAATGACAGAGTGAATAGCAAATGAGCCAGGACGAACTTCTGGCGCAGGAGAATAGAGATAGTTTGATAAAGATCATTGAGAGGAGCACTAGGACCTGCCCATCGGGTAGACATGCAATATCATATACTGCTCAGCAGCCTGGGACAGGTCAAAGATGGATGCCCTGCTGGCCCCTGCTTTCTTTTTTAGCGAAGGAAAAAAATTTCATGGCTTTTTTTATTTTCAAGCGCAACCAACATTAACATGGGAGTTTTATGATGAAAAAAGAAATTATCAAGATTATGTTTGTTATCCTTTTTTACGTAATTGTTGTGGACGTCGTATCCGCCTCGGCAGGTGGTCCTACCACGGGTGACAATATGGATGTAAAACAGCAGAACACGGATTCAAAAGAAGGGCCGCTTCAATCGACACTCACAGGGATAGAGGTCACCGGAGGGATCAGCGCGGGCTATTTTTATGTGTCCAATCCCGGCAAAGATACATCCGACGACGCATTTCTCCTCTCTAACTTTCTGGTGGAGATCTCATCGTCAGACGAGAACCTTCCCGTGGGATTTGTCGGGGCATTTGGCGAGACCTCTACGCCTTCCATCCTGGGCACACCTGAAAACAATACTGATTTTAAGATAGAGTACGCGTCCCTTACCTTAAGACCAGTGCATGACATAAGCCTGGAGTTAGGCCTGCTCCAGCCAAACGCCGGTTTTGAGAATACATATACCTTCAACAACAAAAACGTCATCCTGGGCGCGGTCGCTTCCCAGCAGCCGTACAATGCCTACGGAGCAAGGATGGCCTATGAAACAAACAGTCTTTCTTTGTGGGGAGGGTATTACAAGGAGAGGCTTGATGACGAGGAATACAATTCCCCTGATTATGCCTGGGAAATCGGATTAAGCGGCTCGATTTTGGACAACGCCTTCACCCTGTATCATTATAATATCAAGGGGCAGAAACATTTGTCCGGAGCAATTATTGAGCGTACAATCCGGAATATGGATATTGCCTTGAATATCGATTACTGGCATTGGGACAGCCGGATGAAGAGGTTATATGGAAGTACGTCGTCTATCGGCGGCGCTGTTTATATCTGCCCTAACTTTGATAGACTTTCGATCCCTCTGCGGCTTGAATACATCAACCAGGAAAAGAGTCAGGTTTATATCGAGAGTCCGAACGCAAAACACATATACGCGGCAACGGTCAGCCCGACCTGGCATTTTAATGAAAACACATATATCAGGGCGGAATCGGCCTATATCAAGGCTGACGGGGCATTTGCAGATGAACAGGGAAACACTAGGGATAATAGGATCAATCTGGCCATAGAGTTAGGATTTATGTTTTAGATAGAAGCATCCTCCCCCTGATTTACATCGGGGAGGATGCCTCTTGATCTTTCATCGAATTATTAGAATCTCAGGGTCAATCCTCCCCTGATCTCAACTCCCGGGCCTTCAAAATCCGAGGAATACATTATCTCCTTATCGAACAGATTCATAACATCCACATACACTTCACAATACTGGGTAAGCTCCTTTAATATCTTCAGGTCTAAAACAAGGTAATCCTCCAGCTCTCCTTCTGTAGTATTTTCCGTGTCTCCATATCTATCTCCCACGTAACGTCCGGTAATGTCGGCTCGAAACATATCAGGATGACTAAAAGTCAGTCCCAGGTTTGCCTTGTGGCGCGGGGAATCCTCCAAATACTTGCCTTCCAGCTCGGGCCGCTCGCCGAATTCCTCGATCTTGGAGATATTAAATGTATAGTTGCCGTAAAACGTGAACATATCATTCATTTTCCAGTCTGCCTCAAACTCTGCACCGTATATATGCACCTTCCCGATATTCTTCCGCATGTAAAGGTCCCGCCCCGTGTAAGGATCAATACCGACCTCAACAGGATAAAAAAAGTCTTTACCCCGGGAGAAATACCCGGACACACCAAATGAGCCTTCCCCGGACAAGGTATGATTAATACCGGCCTCATATGAAGTCAGCTCCTCGGGCCCCAGGTCAGGGTTTGCAGCATATACCTTTCCCCTGAGGAGGCCGCTCCTGTACAGATCATCAAGGATTGGAGCACGGAACGCAGTTCCTATTGAGGCCCGCAGGACGGTTTTATCTGTAATCCTGTAGAGTACCGCAACCTTTGGGCTCAAGTGACTCCAGTTCTTGTCCGGGTGAATCTCATTGCTAAGGAATCCCGAGGAATCCGAGAATCTGCCGTCATAACCTTTGACATAATCATAACGGACGCCCGCATCCACTACCATCCTTTCTTCTGTCTTTATTTGGTCATTGAGAAAGAACGAATAGGAAAGCTGTTTTCCCTCATTATGAACCACGGTATCGCTGGGATTGTCATTGCGTATGATGTCTATATCATTACCGTCAACACTGCCATACCTGAAATCTATGCCCGTGGTCAGTAGATGGGAGCCCCGGACCGGGAAAGTGGCCTGTACACTCCCACTGCTATCCACCCTGTCTACATCAACTTCGTATAACGTATAAAGCCCTTTCTTCATCTGTTCCCGGTTCCAGAAATAGTCCTCCTTGTTGTAACCTATTTTCAGTGTCCAATCCGCGGCACCTGTCCTCCAGTCATAATCCAGGTTCAGGCTGTTGGTCTTCCATTTTCTGTAAACCCCGTCGTCATGGCGAATCTTCTCCCCTTCTCCCCTCTTATCATCGAAAAAAAGATAGCCGAGGCTAACACTTGCCCCATTAGGCAGTTCGTAGGCAAATCTGGTCTTAAGATGGTCCTCCTGAAGATATCTCTCTATGTCGTATTCCGTACGCTCTTCTTCGGGAACAGGATTGTACCCATCGCTGTCAAGATGATCAAAGGAGATATGGTATTCGAATCCATCCAATTGGCCGCTGAGGGTGCCCCCAGTGTCCCAGGTATTAAAGGAGCCATACATCCCTCTTGCTTCAAAGGCAATTGGTTTCGCGGAATCAGGCTTCCGCGAGATGATGTTAATTACCCCGCCCATGGCATTTGAGCCGTAGAGAGCGGAAGCCGGGCCCCTCACGATCTCGATCCTCTCCACATCGCCCGGTCGGAAAATGTCCCAGTTGGCCGAGCCTGTATCAGCCTTGTTGATTGGGACCCCATTGTAGAGTATGAGGGTCCTGCCAGGCATGTCTCCCATTCCCCGCAGCACCACATCAGCGCTATGAGTCAGAAAAGATGAAGCGGTTATATCGATTCCAGCATGTTTTCTCAGAATATCATCCAGTTGCATGCCGCTGGAGCCCTCTATCTGTTCTCTCGTAATAAGGGTTACACTGGCCGGTATATCTCCTATCGCTCTCTCATACCTGGAGGCTGTAACCACGACCTCTTCCAGTTCCACGGCATTGTCTTCTCCCACCTTTGCATTTTCTTCGGTTTCCGGTCCGCTCTCCAACGCCGAGGAAATACCGGAGGCCATAATAAATATTGTGACCAAAAGATTTACAAGAATTATCCTGCTTAAATTCATCCTCTCATTCCTCCCTTCTTCTTTATTAAAAAAGGCCACGAAACCCGCGGGGATTACCCGGGAAAGGTCTTCGTGGCCTTTCAATTAATAATTCAACCAGGTTATGTTCTTATTGAGCCGCCTTTTTACGATCTTTGTACAACCCTGCCTCCGGCACCCTTCCTTCCGCCGGACCAGTCAGCGAACAACGTCCGTAATTGTTTCGAGCTTCATGCCTCTTTAAACTCGCTGGCAGGTTCATCCATAAACAATATCATTTCAGATCACTTCATTCCCCATGCAGGGGGAGGGTCAATCCGAGCTCTTCCATGGGGTCCATGCCCGGCCGCGCGTAGTCTTCCGGCTCCACGCCTTCCGGAAGTTCGAATCTCTTGATGACCTTGACAAACCTCTCAGGATTACCAAGTTGTTTTACATACCACAGGTCGACGCATATCTTATCGATCAGTCCGTTTCCGGTCTCAGCGCACCCTGTATCGGCCCATTCAAAGGCGAGGACAACCCCCTTCCATCTCCCGCTCGTCTTAGCCTTCATATAAAAGATGGTTGAAGCATCTCTTGCCTCCGGAAGGACCCTCTCCAGGTCTGAATCCGACGGATAATTCACCGCATACGTCCCTTTCCCCGGTGTTGCATTTAAAAGCACCATCAACGCGTCTTCCTTGCACCAGGGGTCAACCGCCTGCACAAAGTACTCGTCTTCAGGACCAAAGGGAAAATGCCTTTTCAGGTACTCTGCCATGATAATGCCTGATGTCACCCCTGGGCAAAAATGGTCATGGAACTCGAATGCCCGGACAGCATAAGGGGGCACTCCCTCCGCGATGGCGTTTGCAATGGAAATGACCCGGAATTCATTTCCTCCGAACATCTCTTCTTGGAACTTGGCCGCGTACTTATCCGGGTGGTTGCGGAGATGTTCAAAACTGATCTTCTCCAGTGCCCGGATATCAAAAAGTTCTGCGGAAGAATATTCAGTCACCGAGGGATCAACCTCCAGATAGGAGCAAAGGCCCGACGCCTTATCATATATTGCGAACCAGAGTCTCTCCCAAGGAGCGGAATGAATCTCCACCAGGGTATGCCTGCCTCTGGAAGACCCGGTTATGCCTGCCAGTCCATCCAGCGCCCCTTGGGTGGAGCCCCCATTAACCTCCGCATAACCGGCATTTGTCAGTACTATGATATCCCCCTGTTCAGGCGATGCGCCTGCCTTTTTCATCAAAGTCCGGGATTCTTCAGCCGCCAGCCTGCCTATTATCTCCCATTTGGCGTATCCTGCGTCCGGGTCTGAAAGACCGGGTTCCAGCCCGTAACATACTGTAAAGGCCATTAAGATTACCAGGATGCATGACATGACCCCATAAACGGCATTATTGCCTACTGGTTTGCTCTTATTCATCTAATATCTCCTGAAAATCAATCCAAAAACGGTGCTATCACGCCAAGCGGGCCAAAATCCTTTTTCATCTCATGGTAAACCGGTTTTCCGACCATAAAGGTATATATCTCGTCTGCCTTCTCTTCCAGATCTATATCCTTGAAATTATCTATGTAAAGTATCTTTGCTATTGCATAGGCATCAGCCAGGGCTGTTTCTATGTTTGTGGTGTAATAGTTGAAAGGCAGGAGCATAAAGACCTGTCGCTTCTTAAACGCCCTAAGGGTGTCATAGAGATCTCTCTTTTTCCTATAATCCTCTTCAACCAGTGCTGAACCTCCACTGTCGATAAAGATAATATCAGGGTCGAGGAGAAGCAGTGTTTCCTTGTCCACAAACACGTGGGTACCTATACTTCCCTCGACCTGTTTAGCCAGATTATGGGCGTTGACCCAATCCAGAGGAATGTAGTCCTTCTCGGTACTTTCCATTCCGTATGAACCCCTATAACCTATACCCCCCACAAATACTCCCTGTTCCCTGCTTTCCGGCACACCGGCGGTTCGCTGGTTAAGGTCTTTTCTTAAGTCTTCAATGTAGTCTATGACTTCATCGGCGCGTCTTTCCCGGTTCAGGATCTTTCCGGCGAGACTGAGGGAATCATAGATCTTTTCATCGAAATTGCCTAAGGAACCATAGCTCAAGACTACCACCGGTATACCCAGGGTTGCCTGTACCTCGTCTGCCATAGCTGCATCCATATAGGTGATAAAGATCACATCCGGATATATATTCATAATGGCCTCTAGGTCGGGTTTCTTGCCTATACCTGCCGGTCCTCCCGGCCCGCAACGAGGCAGATCATGTAGCTCGGGGTGGGCTATCCAGTAAGGTCGCCCTTCAGGGTCTGTCTTTTCCATATCTTCCACTCCCGCGACCTTGTCTTCGGCCTGCAGGTAGACAATAAGCCTCAGGGTGCCGGGACCTATGCAGAGTATTTTATCAGGATCAAAAGGAACCTTTACCTTCCTCTCTTCCATGTCAGAAATATTGATTGTCGCCGCATATCCCTGAATTGCAAGTATTAATGTCAGGACAAAACCTAATATTATCAGGCAAAGACTCTTTTTCATCCGCTTCTCTTTATCCTAATCCAGCCAAGTGGGAACAATATGCCCTCCCCCTACGAGGATAAGTCAGGATGGAATCAAACAGGCACCACCACCTTATGTCCCCCGGCCTCCCGTAGCATTACATCCACGCCATAGACCTCACGAATAGTCTTTTCTGTTATTTTATCTTTATCAGCCAGGGAATAGATTTGGTGATCTCTTAAAAATAGGAGTGTATCGGCAAACCGGACAGCAATGTTCAGGTCATGTATGGCAACTACCGCGGACAGGCCCTTGGTGCGGACAATATCACGTATCAATCGCATAACCTCTATCTGATTCTTAAGATCCAGGTTGCTGGTCGGCTCATCCAGGAGCAATATACCGGGAGATTGGGCAAGGGCCCTGGCGATCACCACCTTCTGTATCTCTCCTCCGCTCAGCTTGCTCACCGGTCGCATGGCCAGATTATCCAGGCCTATGCCGTGGATAATCTCCTCCACAATCTGGTAATCACGCCTGCTCACCGTCCATTGGAGATGAGGCTTTCGCCCCAGGAGAACACTCTCAAACACAGTCAGGCTTGTATCCGGGTGCCGCTGCGGCACATAACCGATCTTTCGGGCCACATCATTCCGGGACATCGATGCCAGGCTTTCCTCGCCAACAAAAATCTTGCCTTCCTGAGGTTTCAAAATGCGGTTCATACACTTAAGTAAGGTGGACTTGCCCGCCCCGTTAACTCCCAGCACACACATTACCTGCCCGGGTTCAAGGGTAAAGCCTATATGCTCCAGAACGGGGTGACTGTTATAGGTAAAGGATATGCCATCTACGGTCAGTTTCATTGATACCCCCTGATTAGCAGATAAATAAATATGGGAGCCCCCAGGAACGATGTGACCACACCTACAGGCAGCGAGCCTGAACCCATGGCCAAACGGCCCAAGGTATCCGCCGTCAAAAGCAATAAGGCGCCCACCGTCGCGGAAAACGGGATAAGCATACGATGGTCGTCCCCCACCATGCGCCTGGCTATATGCGGAGAGATCAGCCCCACAAAGGCGATAACCCCTAGAAAGGCGGTCACCAGGGCAGCCACCAGGGATACCACAAGCATCCCTGAAAACCTTATCCTCTGGACATTAACGCCCAACCCCATGGCAGTTTCTTCTCCCGAAGCCAACGCGTTGAAATCCCACCTGAGTACCACCAGATAGAGCATTGCCATTAAAGTCGCCCCTGTCATCATGGCAACCTCTGACCAGTTCGAACGTGCCACATCGCCGAATGTCCAGAAAACCACCATAGCCAGTTCTATGTCCGTGGCAAAATATTGAATCAATACGGTTGCTGAAGTGAAAAGTGACGCCAATGCCACGCCCGCGAGTATTATGGCCTCCGCGGAAAGCCGTTTGAGTCCGGCCAGCCCCAATATGATTAATATGGATATAATAGCTCCGCCAAAGGCAAATGCCGTCAGGGACAAGACCTGAGTACCGAAGAGTACTATGGCGGAAGCGGCCCCAAAGGCGGCGCCCTGGCTGATACCCAGTGTTGAAGGGGAACCGAGGGGGTTTTTCAGCAGGGACTGGATGCACAGCCCTGAAATGGACAACCCCCATCCTGCGATTATGGCTGAAACCACCCTGGGCATCCTTATCTTTGTAATAACAATCATGGTCGCATGTTCCGCGTTCCCGGTTAAAGCTCGAAGCACATCCATCACGGCAATCTCATAGGGACCATGAGCCATGGCATAAAGGGCCACCACGAAAGTCAGGATAAGCAGTAGGACCAAGTAAATTACTTTTCGGCTAAAATGCTCTATATATTGTTCGGTGATCCTTCCGGGTTCGATATCCATTGCCTTATCTACAATCATATTTCTTGCTTAATTCCTTATTGAGCCCTACCGATTAATCTGTGGTGTAGTCACCCGCGAAGGCGGATAAAAAAAGGCCACGAGTACTCACTCCTCTTCTCGGAGCAAAGACCTTCGTGGCCTGACTTCAATTTTTCGTAATACCCCTTCCCCGCCCCACAGAGCGAAAAATCTTTTATATATTAGGGGCTTCTTTACCTGATAGTCCGGTCTCGTCCTGAATGCCTCTCCATTTAAAGCGAAGCTCTCCGTGCTCCTGCACGGGGCATCCTGGCAAAGGCAAGTGACTTCTTGTCACAAAATCTAGTAGAATTATTAATACAACATACTAAGGCTGTCAACCAAAATCCACCCGCCATACAATAATCCCTTCTTCCACATAGGTTGTATGACGTATCAAACCATCCCGCTCATAACTGTTGAGCAATCCCATAAGTCTTGTGCGATCCGCTGTTGATCCTTGCATCTCAATAAATCCTGCCACATTCTCCATCGCCTCATCCACCGTCCCTTCCCAGTCCCATGAGTCGTCAAAATATTCAATCACAGGCGCCTTTCCGGCGCTTTTAAGAATATCATGGACAACCGAGACACCCGGGGGCGGTCCGTAAGTAAGGCCATGCATCCTGAAGGCCTCTTCCATCAGCTCATTCTTCCTCCTCCTTGCCCACCCGATATACACACCCCACTTTTTTGAACAGTCTTCCATCTTTCTGATGTCTTCTCTGTCCCGGACAGCCATGGACATGGAACACCAGACGATATCAAATGATTTCTTAAAACCCCTGGCCGTAATATCCACATCCTGCCAGGAGTCTTTGATAACATCCACATTGGAAATATTATAACGCATGGTTTCATCCCTGAGCCTGGCGACCATGGCCTCGGAAAAGTCCAGGCCGGTTACGCTCTTTGCTTCCTGTGCCAGGGGCAAAGCATAAATACCCGTGCCGCAGCCGATATCAAGGATCTTTTTCCCCTTTATTTCAACACCCTTGGCTCGCACCATGGAGATAACCCTGAGGGTCCTTTCAATCTGTCCTTTATCAAAGGCCGCAGGATATTTAGTCGCCTTCCTCTCCCAGAATCTTTTAGACCTATCTTTCTTTTTGCTGTCTCTGCGCCGTGTGGGCATTGGTTATTGCTCCCCTTTTCTGTTCTTCTGCCAGGTTATGGACACCTTTCCGGAAGCCCGTGACCAAAAGGTATATTGCCCGATATTATTATTGTTCCCGCAGATTTCCAAGGACAAAAAAAGACCACGAGGCATTGCTCTCCTTCGGGGAGCAGGAACCTTCGTGGCCATTTCTCTGATCCTGCATACTCACCGCTCATGTCCGCGGCGACTGCCTTCCTGTAATACTCTTTTAAACCATGAAAGGTATTAGCCTTTGGTGTTCAGCTTGAATATGCGGCGGGTTCTGCTGCATATTTCGAGTATTAGCTATTAACCCGATCCAGGGTCATTATCAAGCCCTTTTGCTAATGGAGCCCCACGGGTAAACCCGTGGCCCTACTTAAATACCCGGGTTTCCATCCTCCGTAGCCCGTCCTCCTCAGTGGTTTTCTGCGAAGGCGGATAGACCTGCTCGATTCCTATTTCAGGGTAATCACCTCTATCTCTTCCACTGATTTGACATCCCGGTCTGCCATCAGGTCTTCCGTGGCTATAACGAAAAACCTCCCTCCATCTTGGATAGTTTCGTTGTTGGCCCTGTCCGCTAAGATAATACTCTCTTCATCCCTGTTCAGATAGATCTCCCCATAAGAATAAAGCGCATAGTAGCCGTCGGGTGCCGAGACATAGAAGACCTTGGTTAGATCGTAATCAATGCCGACGTGGTCCAGTATCGCCTTGAGAGACGCGCCTGAGAAATCGGTTATCCCGTGGAAACCTTTGCCCTCCCCCACCAGCTTAATCCTCGCTTCTACTCTTGGATAGGGGGAAAGATCAGTGATGGTTATTTCGTTTTTGACATCCCCGGTGATGGTAAACGCCGGAGAAAACAGTTCTCCCGAATCAACAGCAGGCTTCCTGGGACCCGGGTCAATAACCTGGATATTCATAATATCCTCAATGGACCTGTCCGCGTAAGCGTCGCTTGCAACCACGAGTTTGGGAAAGCCTATATCGCGGCTTAACTGATCCATATAGGGTTTATAAAAATCAGGGTCGTGACAGGAGGAACAGCTTTTATGGGGCATTACAGGTGACGCTGACGTGGCCACGATAATATCGCTCGAGTTCCTGTAATAGATCTCTCCCCATGATAATGCCACCTCTTTACCATGCTTGCTCTTAACAAGTATAGCCATGTCCGTCTTTTTGGAGAAGGCAGCGGTCTCTTCCTTTTGTATGGATGCCGTGTCAAGCAAGACCCTCAAGGGAACGCCCCTGTAATAAAAGACCCCTCTATAAGTGCCGTCCTTCATTACCTCATTAAGCTGTACCGTTACGGTTTGGTATCTGTTTATGTCCTCTACACTTAGGCTTAAAGGCTGTCTGACCGTGCCGGTGATACTCAGGACGGAGGCTTCAGCAAATGCCGCCACCCCAAAAAAGATAACAATAATCAGGATAAAAACAAAAATCTGCTTTCTTTTCATCATCACCTCTTCCTTTTGTTAATACATTAGAACTTTATAGCTAACCCTGCCATAAAATTGCGTCCCGGCTCCGGGCCGTTTGACTGATAGTAATCATAATTGGTAAGGTTATCGACCTGCACAAACAGTTCCGAATCAAGATTAAAAATATCTCCCAGGTCCTGAGTGATTTTTGCGTCTATCAAAAAAATGTGCGGTAATTTCACCCAGTTATAATCCGGATCTTCCCAATATGCTCCCGTTGCATAGGACGTCTGAAGATTCGTAGTGAGACCAAACGGGAAACCATAGCGGAGATCCAAGTTAATCCGGTGTTCGGGTCTCCCCTGCAGCTCAAGTCCTTCATTAGACTTATCCTCCGTGGACATGTACGTATAATTGAACCTTGCAAGGAGTCCGCAGGAAAAGTTCATGTCCAGTTCTGCCTCAATACCTTTTATGTTTGCCTCATACAGGTTACAGTAAATATCCTCCCCACTTGCCTGATCCTCTACCTGATCGATAAGATCACTGATGTCATTATAAAAACAGGCAATATTCCCCCTAAACATTTCATTAAACTCACGGTACGCCCCAATTTCATAGGATACTGTCTTCTGGGGGTCCAGGTCCGGGTTCCCACCCGCAAGGTCGCTGTAAAGCTCTTTCAATTGTGGGAACCTTGTCTTCTTCCCCACAGAGGCGTGGATACTTGTTTTGTGGTCCACATCATAAACAAGGCCTATCTGGGGATTGATGGTACTCATCGCCTCCGGTACCGGTTGATCATACGCCCTAACCGGCTCAAAGGTATCATAGCTCATGCCGAAGACAACAGCCAGGTTCTCGGTCGGTTCTATCTCATCTTCAACAGCCAGTGTATATGTGTCAGCGGTGTATTTTTCTTCAGGTTGAAAGCCTACCGGGTCGCCCAATCTCCAGACAGACATGGTGTCTGCATCATAAAAATCTTGCTGCCTATGGTTATCTCTCAGATAGTTTAAACCTATCCTTAGATCCCCCCATCTTTTCAGATCGAAAAAACCATGTAATTCGGCACCGCGCGAGTCGTCATCATAGGAGCTCTCTTCAAACCATTTTCTTCCTGTGTTATGCTCTGCATCCCAGCTCACGTCCGTGATGGTGTCATCATGATTTACGTAAAATACCCTGGCCTTTGCGCTGAACATATCATTAAACACATGCTCTCCCACCAGGTTCAACTGCCACTGTTCCCAATTGGTAAATGCCCAGTAACGGCTTCTTCCCGACGGAATCCCGCGTTCATTGTTATGATAATCGAAAGAGAAATAAAGCCGGGTGTCTTCATCGGGTTCATAGCCAACCTTAGCGTTAAGAGTCCTCTTGATATAATCGCTCAGATCACGGGTTCCGCCGTCTTCGTTATAATCTGTTCCTAGACCTACAATAGGATCCGCCGGATTAAAATCATGGGACAATCGGAAACCATCGGATTCACTGTACCCATAGGTAAGCCAGTAATTCAAAACCCCGGCTGTCCCGCCGTGGTTGAATGTATATTTGGCGGCCCCATCATTTCCAAAGGAGGCCGTGACCTCTGTTACGGGCTCTTTTCCTCCTTTTTTGGTGATAATGTTGATTATCCCTCCCATGGTATTCGCGCCATACAGAACGGAAGACGCGCCCTTGGTAACAGTTATCTTTGAAATGGCTTCCGTCGGGATCATAGACAGGTCAACTGTTCCATCATATGACTCATGGGCCGGAACACCGTCTATAAGCACCTTTACGTCATCCTGCTCAAATCCCCTGATGGACACAAATACCTGGCTTTTTCCGCCTTTCCGGACATCAACACCGGGGAGCAATTCCAGGGCCTCTGCAACAGTCAGATCACCCCTGGCCGAGATATCTTGCGCTGATAGCTCGGAAATGGTGGTAGCCAGGTCCACAACAGGCTGTTCAGCAGTTACGATCACTTCTCCTAATGTAAACACATTTTCAGTATCTTGTTCCTCCCCATCTGCTGCGTAAAGCATATTACTACCCAAAAACATCGCCATTATTGAAATTAATAAAACCAGTATCTTTGTCCACATTTTTTATTCTCCATAAGTGATTCTTGCTTGAAACTAATAAAAATGGCAAAAGTGGTTGAAGGATGCTTTACTCATCTATTCTTCCCCGTCAAAAGCACCAGAAAACTGTTCAACACCGGATTTCTACAATAGGACCTTATATTAATATTGATATATGACTCTTCCTTAAAAAATGACCACGGTCTCCGTCTTTCGGCATGAATCCGGAGGCGGGGTCAGCCTTTCCACAACAGTTCAATACAGGATATCTATATCCTTGAGCATGTCTTATTAACTTTATGAGTTATTCCTGTCAAGTTTTATTTTAAAATGATTCATTTATTTCCCTCATTTACCAATAATTACTAATTATTACTTTTAATAACCCCAAAGAAGATTTTTGGTTCATCCGGTTAATGAGTACTTAGACAAGTAAAAGATTAAACCTCATTACAAGTATGGCCCATGGGGTTCTCTCTTAAGGGGCGAAGACATTAACAGCATGCTAATTACGTAAGGTGCCACCCAGGCGGGCGGAATACTTACGAGATAATAAAAAATTCTCCAGTTCGGCCAAGTCTGGAAAAGGCTACCCGCCCGCCTCGTCTGGTTTTGTGCAGGGTTATTGCACATAAACCAGTTCGCCGCTTAAAAGAGAACCCCATGCGCCATATATGGCAATATATGATGACCTGAGGTCACGGCTGTTCTTGGAAAGACGACATCTCAAAAAGAATTCCACCCAAGGCCTGCAGTGGGCTGATTTTCAAGGGTTTGCTCTACCAGAATCCCTGGCAGAATTTCCCGTTGCCACCAGGAAAAGGTCTGCCAAACCCTTGAAAATAAGACTACGTGCACTGAATGCCATAGATGTCGTCTTGAAAAGAACAGGTGTGACCGTAGTATAATAGTGATTTTCTCCGGTCACGATAATTTGTGGTTTTTCGTCCATTCAATCGCTGGAGAATACTATAAATCTTGCCATGTATCTTAACATGTTATAGAGTCTCCTCGCTTGGTCAGGAGGGATGTTTGTGTCGAAGAAAACTAAAAAACTTACCTACTGGTATGACCCCATAATCTTCAACATCGCCGTTCCCCTGTTCTCACTGTTTGTAAGCCTCCTTTTCCTCACCTATCGCCTGGTTAAGCTTGAAGGTGTGGAAAACGAGAGGGTCGCTTTGTCCCGGTTCCAGAATGGGGTTATCTACGCGTCATGGCACCAGAGGCTTATCTATCACATCCACCGGCTTGGTAATGGAAATGTCACCGTAATGGTCAGTCAGAGCCGTGACGGCGAATACGCTGCTCGACTTATAAATGCCCTGGGGTTAAAGGACGTTCGCGGGTCTTCCAGCCGGGGCGGCATGGATGCCCTCAGCGAACTTAAAAAGCGCATGGATGCCGGCACTAACGGAGGAATGGTCCTGGACGGACCGCTGGGACCTCCCCGCGTGGCAAAGATCGGCACCGTAATCCTGGCCCGCCTAAGCGGAGCACCCATTATTCCCATAGTGTGGGGAGCCGACAGATGCTGGGTCCTTAACAGCTGGGACAGGTCTATAATACCCAAACCCTTTGCCCGCATCTCCTACTATTACGGGGAACCAATATGGGTCCCCTTTTCAGCCAAAGGGGAGGAACTGGAGGAATACAGGCAGACCCTGGAGGACAGGTTAAACTCCATGACCCGGTGGTGCGATGAGCAGTTCGGTAAAGAGAGGCCGTGGGGAAAGGCAAAAAGACCTTGAAATTTCCTGCTAAAATAATATTACACAGGCAATAATTATCGCTATCCATGATGAAACCATTATAAGCCGCATACTCATTACTATATGCCCCAGGCAAGGGTCTCCATACTCCGCACCCAGCCATGGATAGTCTTTTATCCCTTCGGAATATTTTATGGGACCGGCCAGGCGGATATTCAATACCCCGGCTACAAAACTTTCCGGGTGCGAGGAGTTGGGCGATTCATGCTTAAGCCTGTCCCTTAAGGCAACCCTCACCCCGTCAATGGAATGAAAAGGGCCGAACCATGAGCCTATAACCAGTATGACCAGGGACAGGCGCGCGGGGATATAGTTCATTGTATCATCCAGCCTGGCCCCCATCCATCCTATGTTTAAGAATTCTTCATTCTTGTGACCCACCATGGAATCGAGAGTGCTTGCTCCCTTGAAGATTATCATAACCGAGATACCACAAAACACGGGGTCAAAACCGGCAAGGGATCCGCTAACACATCCGGCCACATACCAGAACACCGGGGAAAGAAAGCCGTCTACAAAGTTCTCCGCCAGGGTCTCAACAGCCGCCCTAGTCACTCCTGACCTGTCCAGGGAAATGACATCACGTCCCACTACCAAACCCACGGCCCTTCTGGCGGCAGGGAGGTCGCCCGATTCCAATGCCTTGGTTACAGGTATTATGTGATTAAAGATGTCCTTGAGCGCAAAATGGATGATGCCGTATGAGCCTACAGATGCGATGATCATGAACAGGGTTAAGAGTATGCCGGCGCCCCTGCCCTTTATTCCGATCCTTTTCAGGAGTCTGAGACATAGTTCGATCCCTTTCCCTATTAACCTTACGGGGTGAAGACGATATTGAGGATCGCCTATAAGGCTGTCGATCAGAAAGGCGATTAATATGATTGAGGATGTCTCCATACATCTTAATAAGATAAATTATTAGTAGTGTAGAAAATAAGAGACTTGGGCAAAAAAGATTGCCCTCCATTTATGATATAAATGTTTTTGGAAAAAAAACAAATAAAGGGAGGGCAATATGGGATATACCCAACAATGAAAAGATATCACTATTGATTTTGAGTGTCAATTTAGGGTTAATTTAGACAGCAGTAAGTTTTCATCCATTATGAAAGCGTTCTTGATGTTATTGCCACAGCTTCTGGAGGATTTTTTCCAAAAAGCGCTTATCGGTTTTGGTGAATATGAAATGGGCTTGAAGAAGAAGTCTTTTGCCTGCAAATGTTGTGGGAATGACAGGGAGTTCAATTGGAAGACTCGACATGGGAAGGAAACGGCTATTCTTACTAAAGGGTATTGCACT
>CAYQNR010000005.1:0-72142 GCA_964418945.1 uncultured Desulfobacteraceae bacterium | reverse complement strand
CAATTAATTACCCCACACGGCAAGCCACCAGGTATCAAGAATTCAGAAGACAGGAGCCAGGAGTCAGAATAACAACACATTATCATATCAATCTTTTCATTTTCCCTTCTGGCTTCTGACTTCTGTCTCCTGACTTCTGCCCTTAAACCCTGCGCCCTGAGCCTTAAGCCTTGCGCCTTCCTTTATCCATCCCAATCAAAGGATAGATAACCATACCCCCCAGCCAGGCGATATCCTCCGCAGACAGGATCATGGAGATACTCTTATCAAACAGGATATTTGCGTCTGCAGGGAACTCCTCGTCTTCTTCCCACAGGATCAGGGCTACGGGCACCAGAGGCAGGACATCTATCATAACCGAAAAATCTCCGTATTCCAGGGGGGTCGCGGCGAAGGCACTTATGGCGAGCTCAACCATACGTGCGGGTCTGTCCCCGAAGGTCTTCAGCAAAGGTTCCTTGGCCCTTTGGATAAAGGAATCCACATAGAATCTTCCATCCGGCAAATCCTGAAAGGATGTCCACTCACCTGTAACAGGCGGCCCCCCTGACGCGCAGGCACCCGCAAGATAATGCAGCAGCAATACTTGCTGCTCAAGCGGAACTTCTCCATCGCCGCCATCATATGAGAATAAAAAATCCGGCCATGAAATACTCAGGTCTCTGTTGAGGAATTTAAGGGAAAGGCCCTGGGGGTCCTTATTGTTCCTTTTTAAGATGGCTCTGGAAAGCTCGGCAATAGTGTCGGGATCCTTGGCTGAGAGTTCCTTGCTGGACAATTCAATGGCGTGTATATAATCATCGATTCTGGCCATTACATCTAAGTTTCCATTTTCAGTAATTGACTATCTTTGTTAACAGTAAGCTGTGAATATTTATGGATTATCCGGCAAATAATTACGCTTAATGATAAAACTATAGCAAGATTGGTGATTATTTATATAAAGTCCTTTCCGTACTCATTAGCCGGATGAACCTTATTTATTGGGAATAATAACAACCTTTTTAAATATACCCTCCCCGTCGCTTCTGGTCTCCACATCCACATCATCTTTAAGGGTCAGATGCACGATGCGCCGGTCATGGGGATTTAGCAGGCCTGTAGCACAAGGCTTTTTTAATGTTTTCGCCTTATCTCCAGTCTTTAGAGCCAATTGTGTCAATGAGTCTGCGCGCCTCTGTCGATAATTTTCCGAATCAACAATAACCCTTACCCTCTTCTCCGTTGTTTTGTTCAAGGATTTATTCACTATATGTTGCAACGCATCAAGGGTTTCGCCTCTTCTTCCTATCAGTAGACCTGAAGTGTCTCCTTCAATATTCAGAGAAATCTCTCCGTCTGTTTTTTCCCCCTTTACCGTTGTCTCCACAGGTAACAGCGCCAAGATACCTTCCAGTATCTCTTTTGCCTTTTCAATCTCGACAAGGTCATCACCACTTTCTGTGTCTTTGGAGTTAACCCTTACCCTGGTCTTTTTCGTGCCGACCAGGCCGAATATCCCGGCCGAACCCGGTTCAATTATATCAATATCCAATTCTTCCGGGGGAAGATTCAATTCCCGCGATGCCTTTTCAATGGCTTCCTGGGCAGTTTTCCCTTCAAATTCATATACTTTCATGTAAACCCTCCTAATTAAGTCGATCCTTTTTTAATACGATATTGCTGGCCTATGGAAAGGATATTATTGGTCAGCCAGTATAGCACAAGACCGGATGGAAAATTGATAAACATTACTGTGAAGATAATAGGTAAAAACATCATGACCTTGGCCTGAGAAGGATCTCCCGGAGCAGGTTGCATCTTTTGCTGGATAAACATTGAGGCCCCCATAAGCAATGTAAGTACAGGTATACCGTATGGAGGAGACATAAAGGGGATCTTGAAGGGGAAATCAAACAATCTGTCCGGTGCAGATAGGTCGTTTATCCAGAGTATAAATGGGGCGTGTCTCAGCTCAATGGAATTCCCTAGAATCCTGAAGAGGGCGAAAAATACGGGGATCTGGATAAGTATGGGCAGACACCCGCCCAATGGATTGACTTTATAGGTCTTGTAAAGCCCCATCAATTCCCGTTGCATCTGCTCCTTGTCATCCTTGTATTTCTCTCTTATCTTTGCCATTAAGGGTTGCAGTTTCTGCATCTCTTTCATTGATTTATAGCTTTTGTGGGTCAGAGGCCAAAACAAGATCTTAATCAAAACAGTCAGCAAAATGATAGAAACGCCGTAATTGTGTGCAAACTTGTTAAAATAAAGCAGGATAAAATGCAATGGTTTCGCGATAATATCAAAAAATCCGAAGTTGATTGCCTCCTCCAGGTTGTGGCCTG
Source organism: uncultured Desulfobacteraceae bacterium (assembly GCA_964418945.1). Classification (GTDB taxonomy): domain Bacteria; phylum Desulfobacterota; class DSM-4660; order Desulfatiglandales; family HGW-15; genus CAYUYB01. The sequence goes on along the minus strand of CAYQNR010000005.1, from coordinate 69,812 downwards.
TTTCTTCTAAGATACCCATGTCACGAGGGCCCATATAAAGGATGAACCGTGATGGGATACTCTCATAGGGTTGCAGGGAAGTAGCAGGCGCTGCATAAACCGCTTTAACAATACCCGAAGGCAAGAGGCTTCCTTTAAAATCACCCTTTTTTTGATCCTCCGGGATGATGGCGGATATAAAATAACCGTTCTCATAGGCCACCCATTCTATCCTGCCCGAAAGGTATTTATCCTCTTTCAGCTTTTTCGGCTTGATCTCTTCAAGTTCATTCTCCAGCAAAAGGGCTATTCCGGAAAATGCGTAATAACTGCTTTTATCTTCAGGGGGAAGGTTTCTAAGGTAAACCATAATACTGCCATCGCATAATGAATCGGAGTAATTGGTAATCTTGAGAAATATATCAATATAATATCTATCGGCATAGAACCGAAAAGTCTGATCGATTCCAATACCATCCGACCTTAAAACCTTGAAGGTCAGATCCTTTGGCTCGGACTCGGGTGTGAGGACCAAGGACTCCTCACTGACACGGTAAGAGACCTTTTCTTCTCCAGAGGCCATGTCTTCATAAAATCCTATGAAAAAAGAATCTCTGTTATTATTTTCCAGGTTGACTAGTTGTACGGGGGGTGATTCAGGATCTGTTGTGGTTCGATAGTTTTTTAATCTAAAACTGTTTATCGACGCCCCTTTATTAGAAAACATGGCCTGATACAGAGGCGTCTCTACAAGGATCCCCTTCTCTCTGACCAAAGCCCCTTCCTGTGCTTCTGTTATCGGTTCACCAATATCCTGCAAAACTGGCAGATCAATGACCGGAGATTTTGTGGCAGCGGGTATTTCTTCTTTCTTTTCCTCCTGAATATCCGCGCCCTCTGGAACTCCAGGCTCCTGTCTAGGGGCATATATATATGACCATATAACAAGAACCAAAAAAGATAAGGCAAAAGCCAAAACTAACCTTTGTTCCATTTATCAAACCGTCTCCAGAGATGTAGAATGACAGACTTTGAGTCCGAATACCCACCACTTCTAGTCAAGGGGATCATATCCTCCGGGGTGCAAGGGATGGCACTTGGATAGCCTGATCAATGCCATTACTCCTCCCTTGAGCATTCCATACCTCTCGATAGCCAGGCGGGCATACACGGAGCAAGAGGGATAAAAACGGCAGGAAGGGGGGATAAAGGGAGAGATTATCTTCTGGTATATTAATATCAGACAAACAGGTATATATCTTAAATTGAACAAAGAATTATTTATCAAGGCTAATCTCACTAAGCTCCTCGTTTATTTTCCAGTAACCAAGACTTTCGGCACCTTTTTTTGCAACGATGACGATATCATAACCTTTGGGAAACAATTGTTTATTTAATCTGAAAAATTCCCTTAGATGCCTTTTAATCCTGTTCCTTTTTACCGCTTTCCCGATTTTTTTACTTACGGTTATCCCCAGCCTGGTATCGTTTAATCGGTTCTCTTTAAAAATAATGGTAAAATGTGCAGCGTTATACCTTTCCCCAAATCGATTTAGATTGACAAAATCCTTTCGTTTCAATAACCTTCGGCTTTTAGGGAATGAAAGAGACTCCATGAAATGCAATTACACTGATAACCGTTTTCGTCCCTTGGCCCTTCTCCGTTTTATAACCTTTATACCGCCTGAGGAACTCATTCTAGCCCTGAAACCATGGGCACGTGCTCTTTTTATATTGCTTGGCTGAAATGTCCTTTTCATTTTATGTTATCTATATGCCTTCTATCGGATTTTTTTGTTGATTAAAAATTGAAGAGCGATTAAACCGTATAACATAATATTTGTCAAGTTCATAAGTCATTATTTATATATTATATATAGATATGAACATATAATCAATAATTTATGGTTTGATAGACGAAAGGAGAAGATCATGTTGCTTGACCCTATCCTTGGGTTATTCTCCAATGATCTGGCCATCGATTTAGGGACTGCAAATACCCTTGTTTACGTGAAGGGAAAGGGCATAGTCATAAGTGAGCCGTCCGTAGTAGCAGTAAGAAAGGATGCCAAAGGTCTAAATAAGGTCCTGGCCGTTGGTAAAGAGGCAAAAATGATGCTTGGCCGCACCCCTGGGAACATAGTGGCCATCCGTCCCATGAAGGACGGGGTTATCGCTGACTTTGAGATTACAGAGGCCATGCTGCGTCATTTTATTAGAAAGGTCCATAATCGAACTACCCTTGTTCGGCCCAGAATTATTATTTGTGTCCCATCCGGGATAACCCAGGTGGAAAAGAGGGCTGTCCGGGAATCAGCGGAATCGGCGGGAGCAAGAGAGGTCTTTTTGATAGAAGAACCCATGGCCGCAGCCATCGGAGCCGGTCTCCCTATTACCGAACCTATCAGCAACATGATCGTTGATATAGGGGGCGGAACTACCGAGGTCGCGGTTATATCTCTTGCCGGCATAGTCTACAGCAAATCAGTAAGAGTCGGCGGAGATAAGATGGATGAGGCTATCCTGCAGTATATCAAAAGAAAATATAATCTTCTTATAGGCCTTTCCACAGCTGAAATAATTAAGACAACCATTGGAAATGCCTATCCCAGTGATAATGTTGATACGATAGAAGTCAAAGGAAGGGACCTAGTAACAGGCATACCCAAGATCTTGACTATCGACGCAGACGAAGCCAGAAAGGCTATTTCGGAACAAGTGGACACCATAGTGGAGACCGTACGCATCGCGCTGGAACAAACCCCTCCGGAACTTGCCGCCGATATTGTAGACAGAGGAATAGTCTTAACCGGAGGAGGTGCCCTCCTTAAGGGCCTTGATCTCCTTCTCAGGGAAGAGACAAAACTCCCTATTACTATTACAGAGGATTCCCTTTCAACAGTAGTTCTTGGTTCCGGAAAGGCATTGGATAATATCTCCGTGTTAAGAGAAATTATGATAAAATAACAGTTTATCCTTGGGGCTTATAGAATCATTGCTGTTTATCAAACGGATTAAAATATTCTGGATATGGATACTACTCTTATTCTTCGCCCTTTTTTTTATCTCATCCCATTTGCAGGGTGAGAGATATTGGAACCCCTGTGAAAAGTCTATTATCGAAGTGGTAGCCCCCTTCCAAAAATTCATAAAACAAACCGTCAACGTTACTGAAGGATTATGGTTAAAGTATTTTGGATTGATAAATACTCACAATGAAAACATAAGGCTGAACAGGGAAAACGACTCCCTGAGAAGCGTGAAGTATCGATACCAGGAGCTACTTAGAACCAATCAGCGGCTCCAAAGCCTCTTACAATTCAAGGAAAGCACCGACCAACCGGTAATCGCCGCCCAAGTTATAGGGAAGGACCCTACCGGATGGTTTCAATCCGTGATAATAGACAAAGGAGAAAACGCGGGGATAAAAATGAATATGCCCGTGGTAAACGCTGAGGGTGTTGTAGGAAAACTTGTCGCTGTTTCATACAACTATGCTAAGGTCCTTTTGGTGATAGACCAAAACAGTTCCGTGGATTGCATAATACAGCGTTCCCGAGACACCGGTATAGTTAAAGGATTATCATCGAAAGTCTGCCTGCTCGATTATGTGCTTAAGTCCAGTGATGTGAGGGTGGGAGATGTAGTGGTAACTTCTGGTCTGGACCGAATATTTCCAAAGGGCATCCCGGTCGGTGATGTTATTGAGGTTAAAGACCCGCCCGGAGAACTCTTTAAGGATGTTAAGATAACCCCAAGAGTCAACTTCTCAAAATTGGAAGAGTTGTTGGTGATACTTAAGGAGGACCCATTAGCCGGTCAATTAACAGAAAAAGATTAAGCTTTTATATCCTGTGCTGGTTTATCTCCATAGTATTTATTCTGCTAAAAGGAGGCATTGGGAACTATACCATCTTTAAATCCATCGATGTGGATATTATTATAGTTCTTATTGCCTATCTCCTGGCGTTCCATGGGGAAACAGGCGCCGGGATCTTTGCATTCGGCCAGGGGTTTATTGTCGACATTTTTTCGGGGGGTATACCTGGGCTTTTTACCCTCCTCTATCTGGTAGCATTCATATGCCTTAGGCTCGTTTCCGGGCCTCTGAATCTCTATTCCACTGGAGGTCAAATTACCATTATATCCTTGATTGTCCTAATAAAGAAATGCTTGATGATCGGTTTGTTATACCTTTTTTCCATGGAAATAGTTTTTTCCGTCTCTGATTTTTTGTTATTCGTGGTCTCAATGATATGTTCGGGTGTGACTGCACCGTTTTTTTTCTATTTTCTGGATCTTTTGGACCGTCTTTTTCTGGGATACGATGAAGATTTCGAAAGCAGATTGCTATTGATAAATTTTAAGAATGAAGCTCCCCACCGCAAGCGGTAGAGTGTAGTGAAGGATTTTCTACTATTCACGGAATCTGGACAATAAAAGGGGTGCCATTTGAGAAGCTCAGGCTTTGATCCAGTTTTGGTAGAGATCTTGAACAGGCGACTTAGGATAGCTATGTTCACTGCCATAGTGATCATTTCCGCCTTGATGTTAAGATTGTGGTTTATCCAGATAGTAAATGGTCCGGGCTATAGATCTCAGTCGGAGAATAACAGGATACATCTTCTGAAGATCCCACCCTTCAGGGGAATGATCCTGGATCGTAACGGAGAGTTGCTGGTTAATAATCGTCCCTCCTATGATCTTTACCTCCTGCCTGAGGATATCAATGATAAAAAGGAGCTTTTGAAAACCCTGAAACTCCTCGTGAATATTAACCCAGAACAGGTTGAGGACAAATTGAAAGGTATCCCCAGGAGATATGCGTATAAACCTAAATTAATCAAAAAGGATATGGAGCGAGATGAATTGGCTGTTATTGAGAGCAATCTGTTTAACTTGCCCGGGGTAATGGTAGAGGTTAGTCCCCAGAGGAACTACATATTTGGGAATTTCGCTTCTCATGTCATTGGATATCTCGGAGAAATAAGTGAAAAGGAACTAAAAAGCGGAAAGTATCCGGATAACAATTCGGGAGACTTTATCGGAAAATCAGGGGTTGAGGCACAATGGGAGAGCTACTTAAATGGTATAGCAGGCGGTATGCAGGTTGAAGTAGACGCGGCCGGTCGGAGGTTGCGGGTTATATCCAATAAACCGGCTGTACCCGGACTGGATATAACGCTTACTATCGACAAAGATCTTCAACTACTGGCTGAAGAGAAACTGGAGGGCAAAAAAGGTGCTATTGTGGTGCTCAATCCCAACAACGGACAGGTTCTGGCCATGGCGAGCAGTCTGGCCTTCGACCCTACCATATTCATCAAGGGTGTGGAGAAAAGCGAATGGGAAAAGATGATCTCCAGCCATAGTTTTCCCCTTCAGAACAGGGCCATTTCCGGACAGTATCCTCCTGGGTCCGTATTCAAGATTGTTGTGGCCCTGGCCGGATTGGAGGAGGGGGTTGTTGATCCCGAGGAAGAGATTGAATGTCCGGGGTACTATATACTAGGTAACCGTACATATAATTGCTGGCAAGAAACAGGACACGGCGCTGTCAAACTGCATAGGGCATTAAAGGAATCTTGCGATGTTTACTTTTATAAAACCGGCAACCGCCTGGGAATAGATACAATAGCTTATTATGCGAAGCTGTGTGGTCTAGGCCAAAAGACAGGGTTTGAACTGGATAACGAAAAGGAGGGGCTGATACCTACAACAGAATGGAAGCTAAAGAGATGGGGCGTTGCCTGGCAGGCTGGTGAGACCATTTCGGCCTCAATCGGTCAGAGCTTTGTGCTAGTAACACCCCTACAAATGGCAAGATTGATCTCGGCTGTATTCAACGGCGGAAGGTTATATCAGCCCAAGATTGTACTACGAATTGCAGATGATAAGGACTATGTGTATCAATTTACACCTACATTAGTGGGGGAAATCGGCGTCCGTGAGGAAAACCTTGAACTTCTGAAGAAAGGCCTTTTTGCGGCTGTTAACGATCCTCAAGGCACCGGGTTCAGCGCCTCTGTCGACGGAGTGTCCATCGCAGGAAAGACAGGGACTGCTCAGGTCATTGGCATTGATACCTCAAGGGCTATAGGTTCGGAAGGCGAAACACCAGAGGAATTCAAAGATCATGCATGGTTTGTATCGGTTGCACCGGTGGAGTATCCGAAAATTGCCATTTCAGTACTTATAGAAAACGCCGGACACGGGGGTACCGTCGCTGCCCCAATTGCCAGGGATCTTATTGCGGAATACATGGACATCCATCAATAAAACAGAATCCACCGTTCATTTTCGGTTCATCTGGTTAATAAGTACGCTAGTTAATGATATCTAAATATCTTGTGCTATATGGGTCATTAAGGTTTTTGGCGTGTCCCTGGTAAAGCAGGGATGATATCTTGATAATAAATCAGCGTAAACCCCGTTGGAATTTCGCACGGGGCATTAGACCCCGCGCGAAAAAGCGGCAAAATTCCAAATTCATCATCCCCGTGCTTCCACACGGGGCTTTCCTACGGGGTAAAGGCCTGCCGGTCATTGGTAAACGGGCAAAGAATGTTATTTGATAGAAGATTACTGCAAAATTTTGACTGGGTCCTGCTTCTCCTTTTAGTCCTGATTGGAATAATAAGCACGGCTAACATGTATAGTGCTTCCTTCTCCATATGGGATGCGGGTGGCTCGCATATCTTTAACAAGCAGCTCTATTTTTTTCTGATAGGTTTTGTGTTATTTCTGATGATGACCACTTTTGATTACCATGCCTTGGAAAGAATGGCCTATCCTATATATTTGTTATCCGTAGCCATGCTTGTCCTTGTTTTACTAAAAGGAGAGATTTACTCCGGTTCCCAGAGATGGCTGAGTTTAGGGGGCATGTCTTTTCAGCCCTCGGAATTCTCCAAGATAGCTTTAATAATTGTGCTCTCCAGATATTTTACCGACCATATCAACTCTACAGGTTACAGATTAAGAGACCTTTGGCAGCCATTTCTACTCATTGCAGTCCCTTTTCTATTAGTACTGAAAGAACCCGACCTAGGAACCGCCTTGATTCTGGTCATAATCTCCCTTTCCGTTATCCTGTTTATGAAAGTTAATTGGAAATCATTCCTGGTTTTTATCACCGCATCACTATTATCTGCCCCTTTTATATGGTTCAACCTTGAAGGGTATCAAAAGAGACGGGTACTCACCTTCCTGGACCCGGATTCAGACCCCCTGGGGGCTGGTTATCATATTATCCAGTCCAAAATAGCTGTCGGATCAGGCCTCTTATGGGGAAAAGGCTTTTTGAAAGGCACCCAAACCAGATTACACTTCCTGCCTGAACAGCATTCCGACTTTGCTTTTTCTGTTATGGCCGAGGAATGGGGATTTATAGGTTCGGCCTTTCTCTTGATACTGTATCTTTTACTCATATTATGGGGAACAAATATCGCCAAGAACTCAAAAGACATATTCGGAACTGTTTTGGCTATAGGAATCACCTCTATTGTTTTCTGGCAGGTTGTCATAAATGTGGGCATGACGATCGGGCTTTTGCCCGTTGTTGGCATCCCTCTTGTATTATTCAGTTCCGGGGGCTCATCTATTATCTCGACTATGCTATGCATGGGTCTGCTAATGAATATAAGTATGAGGCGATTTATGTTTCAATAAATAGTCTTTTACCCCGCCTCTTCCTGCCATAATTCGGTCATGGAAAGTATTGGCGTGCTATTGGTTATTTACATAAAGTCAAGTTGTTACAGAATAATACTGGTGATTTTTCTTGCAAACAAAAATATGATATGATATCTCCCCTATAACTTTATTAGAGTAAAGGACATGAAAAAACGGGACGAAATCAACGCATTCTTGGGTAAGAATACCGAATTTGAGGGCAAATTGTCCTTCAAAGGCGCTGTACGCATAGACGGAGTCTTCAGCGGTGAGATATTCACCGAAGGCACCCTCATTGTCGGCGAGTCAGCAATCATAAAGTCTAATATCCACGTCTCACATCTAATTGTCAGCGGGGAGATCCGGGGTGATATTATTGCTGATAGCAGAATCGAGATACATGCGCCGGGAAAGGTCTTTGGTAATATCCAGGCACCTGTGGTGATTATTGAGGAAGGCGTTATATTTGAAGGGAACTGCAGGATGCAAAAAATGGATAATGACAAAGAGAAAAAAATAAGTGTAATCAGCTGACTCGATCATTCTCTTTACCCCCACGGTCATTACCGCATAAAAAGAACAATAGAAAAAGGAAAGTATGTTGCTATGTTAAGCATAGATCACACAATACTCATCCAGATAGCAAATTTCCTTCTCCTTCTTCTATTATTAAATATTGTCGTATACCGTCCTATTCGAGGCATACTGAACAAGCGGAAGGAGATGATGTCTTCCACCGAGGAACTTGCCAGGAACTGGAGACAAAAGGCTGATAAGAATTCCATGGAATTTGAAGGGAGATTAACAGAGACAAGGAATGAGGGTTTGATGGAAAAGGGAAATCTCAAGTCCCAAGGCAAAGAGAAGAAAAAGCAGATGCTGATGGAGGCGAATGCGTCTGGCGAAGAGGAGATAGTAAGAGCCAAGTCGGATATGCGGGGAAGAATCGCGCAAGTTAGGCAATCCCTCCAGAAAGAGATGGAAACCTTTTCCCGTGAACTGGCGGAAAAGATCCTTGGAAGGGGAATTTGATGTCAGGTACATATGCATTTAAAAGATTGATCTTTTCCGTAATCTTGGTCATTACCTTATCATCTTTCCAAATCACTCCAGCTATTGCCCAAGGAACAGAACAGTCAAACGACAGCCATACCGTTCAAAACTCCGAAAACAACGAAGGAACCCATAAAACCGGCGCTAATGAGGATAATAGGGGAGACCTAACCGACCTTTTTTACCGATTCATCAATTTCACTCTGTTGGTGGTCATCCTCTTTATTGTTGTAAAAAAGACCAAATTAACAGACCAGTTGTCGATGCGTGGTGAGGAAATAAGACAGAGATTGTCTGACCTGCAGAGGGAAAAAGAGGACGCAGAAAACAGGTATCGTGAGACAGAAGCAAGACTCAAGGCCTTCGAGATAGACAGGAAAGAGATCCTCGAGCAATATAAAAAGGAAGGATTGGCCGAAAAGGATAAGATCATTTCCCAGGCAAGAGAGAGTGTAAAACAGATCCTTGAACAATCGGAGCTTACTATACGGCAGGAGATACAGTCCGCTAGGGATCGATTGAAACGGGAAGTTGCCGGACTTGCCGCGCAGAGGGCCGGAAAGATAATCGATAAAGAACTGGATGAAAAGGATCAGGACAATTTGGTTAATGAATTTATAGAAAAAGTGGGTAAAGCAAATTGAGCAACTGGAGACTATCCAAGCGATATGCAAGGGCCCTGTTTACTTTGGGAAAGGAGGAAGACTCTATACAGGAGTACGGTACAGAACTTGAGGAGTTTACCAGGTACTGCAGGGAAAACCCCGAATTCCGGCAAGCGGTCTCTAATCCCATTTTTGCAGTGGAAGATAGAAAAAAAGTACTTCAGTTCGTGTTGGACCGGAGTGACTTCTCCGTTGTGGTAAAAAGTTTTTTAAAACTCCTCTTGGATAAAGACAGGATGGGAAATATAGAAGAAATATCCCTCTATTATAATCGTTTAACCGATGAGGTATCAAATATCGCACATGCGGAGATAATTACCGCCAGACCGTTTAAAAAGAAAACGCTGGAAAAGGTATTGAAAACACTAGAGGAGTTAACATCCAGAAAAATTATACCGGATGTGAAAATTATCCCGGACCTTATCGGAGGCATTATCGTGAAGATAGGCGACCTGGTTTTGGATGGAAGTGTGAAAGCCCAGCTTGAGGGGCTTAAAGAATCTTTTAAGAGGGGTGAATAGGACTGATGGACATAAGAGCCGAAGAGATAAGTCAGGTAATAAGGGAACAAATCAAGAATTATGAGAAAAAGATAGAGGTAAGCGAGACCGGGATAGTTCTATCGGTAGGCGATGGCGTTGCCCGGGTCCACGGGGTAGAGAATGCCATGGCCATGGAAATGCTCGAATTCCCCGGTGGGATATTCGGTCTGTGTCTGAATCTGGAAGAGGACAATGTCGGTGTTGCTATTATGGGAGATGATACACACATAAAAGAAGGGGACATTGTAAAACGAACCGGAAGGATAGCTGAAATACCCATAGGAGAGGCAGTTCTGGGGAGGATTATCGATGCCGTCGGAAACCCCTTGGACGGCAAGGGACCTATTAATGCCACTGAATATAGAAGGCTCGAAATGGTTGCGCCAGGAGTCATAGCCCGGCAACCCGTTAATGAACCTATATACACGGGCATCAAGGCCATTGATGCCATGACCCCCATAGGCAGAGGGCAGCGCGAACTTATCATAGGCGACAGGCAGACCGGTAAAACAGCGATTGCGGTCGATGCTATTCTGAATCAGAAAAACAGCGACATATATTGTGTCTATGTGGCCATAGGACAGAAAAAATCCACCGTAGCCCAGGTTGTGGATATACTCCGCCGTGAGGGGGCAATGGAATATACTACTATCGTAGCAGCCTGTGCCAGCGATCCTGCTACTCAGCAGTTCATGGCCCCTTATGCGGGATGTTCTATAGCGGAGTATTATAGAGATAGTGGGAAGCACGCCCTGATCGTATATGATGATCTTTCTAAACAAGCGGTAGCCTACCGCCAGGTCTCGCTTCTGCTGAGAAGACCGCCGGGCCGAGAGGCATTCCCTGGTGACATCTTTTATAATCATTCCCGTCTTCTGGAACGCGCCTGCAAGTTGAATGATGAACTGGGGGCTGGCTCGCTCACCGCTCTCCCCATTATTGAAACCCAGGCAGGTGATGTCTCCGCCTACATCCCCACAAATGTAATATCCATCACTGACGGCCAGGTCTACCTTGAACCTGGTCTTTTCTTTTCCGGGGTGCGACCCGCTATAAACGTCGGACTCTCCGTATCCAGAGTGGGAGGCGCCGCCCAGACAAAAGCAATGAAAACGGTTGCGGGGACGCTTCGAACGGAAATGGCCCAGTTCCGGGAATTGGAGGCCTTTGCCCAATTCGGAAGCGATCTGGATAAGGCGACACAGCAACAGCTAAACAGGGGACGACGCCTGGTTGAGGTGCTGAAACAATCCCAATATCAGCCCATGCCCGCTGAGAAGGAGGTAATGATTCTCTTTTCAGCAGCCAACGGGTATCTCGATGAGTGGCCTGAAAACGCGGTATCTGAATATGAGAGCCAGATGCTTGAAAATATGGAGGCCAAGCACCCGGAGCTTTTAAAAGAAATCAAAGAAGCCGGTGTCATCAGCGATGATCTGGGAGAGAAATTAAAGAATGTCCTAGATGATTTTAAGTCAGTATTTCAGCCTTCTAGTTGACGGTGTGCTGTTAAATAGTCACATTAATTCATAATCAGATTATTAATGCCTTTACATGATTTAACATCTTAACTGCTAAAATCCTTAAACCGGCTTTACCTGGACAGAGATATAGATGGCAACACTGAGAGATATACTAAGGAAGATAGGCGCCGTAAAAAAAACACAGCAGATAACACGGGCCATGAATATGGTGGCAGCTTCGAAGTTGAGAAGCACTCAGACCAGAATGCAAAATTTCGCTCCCTACGCCGCCAAATTCCATGAATTACTGGGTCACCTTTCCAGTCGCATAGATCCTGAGGCGCACCCTTTAATGATAAAAAGAGATGACATTCACAAGGTTGAATTACTTCATTTTACAGCTGACAGGGGCCTTTGTGGAAGCTTCAATAATAGCAGTATTCTTATGGCTAAAAAATGGGTCGATGAACAAAAAAAGAAAGGTAGAGAATATGGTATGACCCTGATCGGGAAAAAGGGAAAAGAATATTTTAAGAAAAGGGGCTTTAATATAATTAACAGTCATATACAGATCTATGAAAAGGTAGACATCTCCTTTATCAATCATATGACCAAGGACTTTACAACAAGATTCATGCATGGTGAGATGGATGAACTCTACATAATCTACACCACTTTTATCAATATAATGCAACAGGAGCCAATCCTCCTCAAGCTGATTCCCGTGGAACCTCTACAGAGCGAGGAACCTGTCGAAGAGCAGGCAGCGGAGTATCTTTGTGAACCCAGCGCAGAAGATCTCCTTATACAGATTCTGCCCAAACACATTGGTGTCCAGATACTAAACGCCTTTCTGCAAAATGAAGTCAGCGAGTATGCGGCCAGGATGGCAGCAATGGATAATGCTACCAAGAACTGCAAAGAAATAGTCCGGGATCTTACATTGATCTACAATAAGGCACGACAGGCGGCTATCACGGCTGAGCTTATGGATATCGTTGGTGGTGCCGAGGCTATTAAAAAGGCCTAAATGTCTTAATAAGAAGGAGGTCTTGTTTAAATCATGAATGAGGGCAAAGTAATACAGGTCACGGGGCCGGTTGTGGACGTCGAGTTTCCAGAAGGAGCCTTGCCGGAGATATTAACAGCCTTACATATAACAAACCCTGCAATTAATGATACCGAAGACAATCTGGTTGTCGAGGTAGCCCAACATTTAGGGGATAATGTAGTCCGTTGTATCGCAATGGACATCACGGATGGCCTTGTCAGAGGCACTAAAGCTAAGAATACAGGCAAACCGATTCTCATGCCTGCGGGAGACCCCACGCTCGGCCGCATACTTAACGTGGTAGGCAAACCTGTCGATGGCAAAGGCCCGGTTGAAGCCACTGAATATCTTCCTATTCACAGACACTCCCCCCTGTTTACCGAACAAGATACCTCGGTGAATGTTCTAGAAACAGGTGTTAAGGTTATCGATCTCCTTATTCCCTTTCCCCGGGGCGGCAAGATGGGCATGTTTGGGGGAGCCGGGGTAGGCAAGACCGTGGTCATGATGGAGATGATCCATAATATCGCCATGGAGCACGGCGGGATCAGCGTTTTTGCCGGTGTAGGAGAAAGGACAAGGGAAGGAAATGATCTATATCTGGAGATGAAGGAATCCGGTGTTTTGGAAAAGGCGGCCCTCATATATGGCCAGATGACCGAGCCTCCGGGCGCCCGGGCAAGGGTGGCCTTGTCAGCCCTCACTGCAGCGGAATATTACCGCGACGAAAAAGGCCAGGACGTCCTTCTCTTCATTGATAACATCTTCCGTTTTATCCAGGCTGGTTCGGAAGTATCGGCCCTTCTAGGCAGGATACCTTCAGCGGTGGGTTATCAACCTACCTTGGGCACGGACCTCGGAGAGCTCCAGGAAAGGATTACCTCAACTATAAAGGGTTCCATTACCTCCGTGCAATGTGTGTATGTCCCGGCGGATGACCTTACAGACCCCGCGCCCGCAACGACATTTGCACATCTTGACGGCACAGTCGTTCTTTCCAGACCTATTTCCGAGTTGGGCATCTATCCGGCGGTGGATCCCCTTGACTCCACCTCCCGTATCCTTGACCCGAACTATCTGGGCGAAGAGCATTATAGGGTAGCCAGGCAGGTCCAGCAGACCCTTCAAAAATACAAAGATCTTCAGGATATTATCGCTATCCTGGGGATGGATGAACTCTCTGATGAAGATAAAATTACTGTTGCAAGGGCGAGAAGGATACAGCGTTTCCTGTCTCAGCCCTTTCATGTGGCCGAGGTTTTTACCGGCACAAAAGGCAAGTATGTCCCAGTGGAAGATACCATTAAAGGGTTCCAAGAAATCATTGAAGGAAAACATGATGACCTGACGGAAGGAGCCTTTTACATGGTCGGAAATATTGATGAGGCCAGGGAAAAGGCGGAAAAGATGTCTGCGGGTCGCAAATAAAGGATATGTAAGGATATGGGGACGCTACTTCTAGAGGTCGTAACACCAAAAGGTGTTCTGGTGAGCCATAACGTTGATATGGTGATTGCTCCCGGAGCCGAGGGGGAGTTTGGGGTCCTGCCGGGGCATATAAATTTCCTTTCAGCCATTGTCCCGGGAAAACTCCGTTTCGATTACGGGGGCAAAAGTGAATACGTGGCAGTCAGCTCAGGCTTTGCCGAAGTCTCGAGCGGTAGATTATCAATCCTTGCAGATTCCGCTGAAAAGGCTTTTGATATTGATATTGAGCGGGCCCAACGAGCCATGGAAAGGGCAAAAAAAAGACTGGAAAAAGACAGAAGTTCTAAGGCTATTGATTTCCAGAGGGCTGAGACAGCCTTAAAGAGGGCGATATCCAGAATAGAGGTCACGGAGAAAGTACAATAAGTAACCCGTCCTATAAAAATAAGGTTCATCCGGTTAATGAGTACGGAAAGGACTTTATATAAATAATCACCAATCTTGCTATAATTTTATCATTAGGTGTACTTATTTGCCGGATGATTCAGAAATGATAGCAAAAAGGAGGCAAGCGGTTAGCTTGCCTTTTTTATTGACTTTTTTACCTATTAAAAGATAACATTAATAAAATGGTTTAACTCCAAGCGTGACGATGTGGTTAAAATCAAAGTTTTTGCGAGGTAAAAGTTTTTCTGATTTTGGAATGACATTGTTATTTCCCGTTCGCGGGAAAAGACACATGATTAGGCTCAGGAAATAGAAGGAGCAGGATGGCAGAACTAAATGAAATGGACTATTTCAAGGCCTTGGAAGAAAAAGTGGGCGCACTTATAGCGGAAATAAAATCGTTAAGAGGAGAAAGGGAATCATTGAAGGAAAAGATCCGTCAACAGGAAAAGAATATCTCGGATCTTTCCGGGGATATGGCAAGATTAAAGGGTTCCAGGGATAAGGCAAAGGAAAGGATAGCGTCTATCTTGCAGAAGATTGAACAGATGGACATATAGTGATACGGAGCGTTGGCATTGGATAAGCCAGTAAAAGTAAAGATCCTTGATAATGAATACCTCATTAGGAGTGATGAGAAGGATCCTGAAAAGGTTTATAAGATAGCGGAATATGTTAATAAAAAGATCAAAGAGATTGATGACAGCAGTGAGGGTCTTTCTGACAAAAAGACGGTTATTTTGGCTGCCCTCAATATTGCCGGCGATTATTTCCAGGTTTTGAAAGAGCGAGATGACCTTTTGATCACTGTCCGTAAACGTTCAGAGGCATTGATCTATAATATTGATTCCCTGATAGGCTGAATAGTCCCCTCATTTTCTCAAAAAGATGTTTTTATAGATAAGCTAAATTTATGTAATATGTCGGGGAAAAAGTGATAGCGAGAGGGGGAGTTTGAGGAATGTGTTTTACTGATAGTGCTAGGGTGAATGACCTATTAATATAGCTTAAATATTATTTAAAATATATTTAAACTATGAGTAAATATTTTAAAACATAATAATAGATATTAAGCTATGTACTGTATTAATTCGGTACTTTAAATATCCCTTTCTTTTTACAATCAGGTCCATCCTTTACTATCTTTTATCACTTCCTTGGCCATCCCTCTGGTTCATTGAATCAACAAAGAGCCCTTTGTTCTTTATGTTTTTTTTGTGATAGCTGAAGGCTGATTGCGCCTC
This sequence comes from uncultured Desulfobacteraceae bacterium, assembly GCA_964418945.1. Classification (GTDB taxonomy): domain Bacteria; phylum Desulfobacterota; class DSM-4660; order Desulfatiglandales; family HGW-15; genus CAYUYB01. The sequence continues at coordinate 54,266 of CAYQNR010000005.1, read as the reverse complement.
GATTGAGCCATCCGGCAAGCCGTTCGACAAGCTCACGGTCCTGAGCCATTCGGCCTCGAGCTCATGGCCGAGAGGCAAAGTCGAAGGACTCACGGTCCTGAGTATTGTCGAAGGACTCATGAGTCGTTCATGGCCGAGATACTTTTCGAAGTCTGACAGCGCACCCGTAAAAACTTAGTCTATACATGAGCGCTGGTTACCAGGCATCAAGCCTTTAGACAATAATATGTCTTATTGACTTGCGCGTGTCTGATACAAAGGAGGATAATTAATTATGATAACAACCCAAATGATTATCTCCGCTTCCACGGGGATCATTTTAGGCATAATTCTGGGTTTCTGGCTGTACAAAAGGATAACGGAAAAAAGATTGGATTCCTTAAATAACTATTCAAAGAATATTATTAACGACGCCCACCGACAGGCCAAAACAATCAAAAAAGAGGCTATCCTTCATGCCAAGGATACCATTTACCAGATAAAACTTGACCTTGAAAAGGAGACAAAGGAAAAACAATCCCTGCTACAGGCACAGGAGAAGCGGCTGTTTAATAAGGAGGAGAGTTTAGATAAGAAGATCCATCTGTATGAAAGCAGGGAGGCTTCGCTGTTAAAACGTGAAAAAGACACCATACAGAATGAGAATGATCTAAAGAAGAAACATGCTGAATATGAAGACCTGATAATTCAGCAACGCAAGCAATTGGAAAGGACAGCCGGGGTATCCAGCGAAGATGCTAAAAGGTTGCTAATCCAATCAATGGAGAATGAAGCAAAGCATGATTCAGCAAAATCTATCCGAAAGATCGAAAACGATGCCAGAGAGATGGCCAAACGAAAAGCTCAGGAAATTATTGCTCTGGCGGTAAAGAGGTATGCTGGTGAATACGTGGCCGAAAAAACCGTGTCGGTGGTTGCCTTGCCTAATGAAGAAATGAAGGGCAGGATCATTGGGAGGGAAGGAAGAAACATCAGGGCGATTGAAGCGGCTACGGGAATTGACCTTATTATAGATGACACCCCTGAGGCAGTAATACTTTCCGGCTTTAACCCTGTGCGCAGGGAAGTGGCGAAGGTCTCCTTGGAGAGATTGATAGAAGATGGAAGAATCCACCCCGCCCGGATAGAGGAAATTGTAAAAAAGGTGGATAAGGAGATAGAAGCCAACATCAAGGAGGCGGGAGAACAAGCGACCTTCGATGTCGGGGTCCACGGTATAGATCCAGATCTTATCAAGCTGCTCGGCAGGTTGAAATACCGTTCCAGCTATGGCCAGAATGTCCTTCAGCATTCAAAAGAGGTGAGTTTTATCTGCGGGGTTATGGCATCGGAACTGGGAGTTAATGTTAAAAAGGCCAAAAGGGCGGGATTACTACATGATATTGGAAAGGCGGTGGATCATGAGGTGGAAGGTCCCCATGCCTTAATAGGGGCGGATCTGACCAAGAAATATGGCGAGTCAAACGATGTTGTCCACGCCCTGGCCGCCCATCATGAGGATATAACCCCGGAGAGCATCCTTGCCATTCTTGTCCAGGCTGCAGATACCTTGTCGGGTGCGAGACCGGGAGCTCGACGAGAAATGCTGGAATCCTATATAAAACGACTGGAGGATCTTGAAAAAATCGCCATGTCCTTCAAGGGAGTCAGCAGATCATTCGCAATCCAGGCTGGCCGTGAAATCAGAATAATGGTTGAAGGGGAAAATGTCTCTGATGATCAATCCGTTATCCTTTGCCGGGACATCACAAAGAAGATAGAAAAGGAACTCTCCTATCCCGGTCAGATAAAGGTAACGGTAATCCGCGAGACAAGGGCGGTGGATTATGCCAGGTAGGAGTAGGGTGAGGTAAAAGAGCCAAGAATTTGTGCTTAGTATTTGTGGTTCATCCGGTTAATGAGTACGCTAGTTAACAATATCTGATTATTTTTCGCTATATGGGCCATGGGGTTCTCTTTTAAAAGGCGAACTCGTTTATGTGCAATGACTCCGCATAAAAACCAAACGAGGCGGGCGGGTAGCCTTTTCTACACTTGGCTGTACTCGAGAGTTTTGTATTACCTCATAAGTATTCCGCCCGCCTGGGTGGCACCTTACGTAATCAGCATGCTGTTAATGTTTTCGCCGCCTAAAAGAGAACCCCATGGGCCATTAAGGTATTTATAATAAGGTTTAATCTTTTACTTCTTTACGGACTCATTAACCGGATGAACCGTATTTATCAACCTTGATAAGGGGGAACTAAACTCTATGCAAACGACTCTATATAATAAAAACGGGGAAGCAGCAGCCTATGTTACCGACGATTATCATAACACCATATACCTATGGGACGGCTCCCCTGTTGCCTATCTGTATGATGATGAGCACGTATACGGGATAAACGGTCGTCATCTGGGCTGGTTTACAGGCAATATCCTATTTACCGATAACGGCGAAAGGATAGGTTTTACAGCAGGGGCTTGTCCTGTCTCCATCGCTAAGGAGCCACAGAAGGCGGAGAAGATGATAAGGAGTGAGATACAGCCTCGCTGGAAGGCCCCACCTTTTCCAAAACTGGATTTCAATTTGGCTGAACAGGATTTAACTGAACTGCTCAGAGAGGGAGAGCCTATCCCGTCGCCGAAAAAAGAATCATCAGAAAAATCCCAAGGTGATATCCAATGACCTGCCCCTGGAGTTGGTGTCTGCCCAATCCTGAAAATATCTATTAATTGAACATCTACCCTGTATCAGGAGAATTTTTGGATCCCATCAGCAGACTAGAATCATTAAAGGACTATCCCTCTCTTAGATGTTTACAGGATTATCAATTTAGTGATATAAGGTTCCTATTATCAAATCATTTTGGAAAGGCCAATACCTATGACCAATACGGTAAAAACCATTTACCTGTTGGACGGAAATTCTTATATCCACCGTGCCTATCATGCCATAACCACACTCTCAAATTCACGGGGATTGAGAACAAACGCCATATTCGGCTTCACCAAGATGCTGCTCAGACTATTCGAGGAAAAAAAGCCTGAATACCTTGCGGTTGTCCTTGACAGCAAAGAACCCACCTTCAGACACAAGATATATAAGGACTATAAAGCTACAAGACCCCCCATGCCCGAAGAACTGGTGGAGCAATTACCCTATATCAATAAAATTGTTCAGGGCCTAAGTATCAACATTTTTGAAAAGCCGGGATATGAAGCGGATGACATCATAGGCACACTGGCAAGAGTGGCAGAAGAAAGGGATTACAATGTAGTAATCGTGACCGGTGATAAAGACTTCAGGCAGGTGGTATCCCACAAGACGTCTCTGTGGGATACGATGAAAGACAAATACACGGACTACGACACCTTAATCCAGGAATACGGGATCGAACCAGGCCAGATGGTGGACCTGATGGGACTAGCCGGTGACAGTTCGGATAACATACCGGGAGTTCCCGGAGTAGGAGAAAAGACCGCCGCCTCCCTTATAAAAGATTTCGGGACCCTTGAAAATGTCTATCAGAACCTGGATGAGATAAATAAAAAGAAACTGAAGGAAAATCTGCAAAAATCTTATCAGGACGCCGTGCTGAGCAAGAAACTTGTTACCATTGAAAGACACGTACCCCTTAATGAGGATATAGAACGGTTGAAGGTAGGGACACCGAGAAGGGATGAACTGTCCGAGATTTTCAGGGAGATGGAATTCAAAGGGCTATGGGATCAATTTGCTCAGCGTCAGGATAATATTGATGAGGACTACAGGCTGTGCATTTCCAAGGAGGATGTCCTGGAATTGGTAGATATGATTAAAAGCAAGGGCATGGTCTCCATGGATACCGAAACCACCAGCATCGACCCACACCAGGCTAAACTGGTCGGGATATCATTCTCCCTGAGCGAAGGGCAGGCCTTTTATATCCCCATGGGTCATGTGTATCTTGGAGCGCCCCAGCAGTTAAATATCGAAATGGTTCTTGAAATACTCAAAAGTGTCCTGGAAGACGGCAGGATCAGTAAGGTGGGGCAGAACATAAAATACGATGCCCTTGTCCTCAAACACCATGGGATAAACCTCAATGGTATCCATTTTGACACTATGATCGCTTCCTATGTCATTAATCCCGGACTCAGACAGCATAACCTCGACTATCTCGCCGGGCATTACTTGAACCATAAAATGATTCCTTACCACCATGTCGTGAGGAAGGGAAAGGCCGAGGAGAATTTCTCCGGAGTCGATGTGGATCTGGCAAGGGTATATTCCTGCGAAGACGCGGATATCACTTTAAGACTGATGTCTATCCTGGATCAAAAGCTTGAGGAGGATATGAATAAGGACCTTTTTTATAACCTGGAAATGAGGCTGTTGCCGGTGCTGAAGGAAATGGAATTTACAGGGATAAAGATCAACGTCCCGTTCTTTAAGGAGATGTCGGAGCGTTTTGCTAAAAAGATTAATGAAACACAAAAGAAGATCTTTGAAGAAGCAGGCATGGAATTCAACATAAACTCTCCCCGGCAACTGGGTTTTGTCCTCTTTGAAAAGCTCCGGCTGCCAGGCCAGAGAAAAACTTCCCGGACTAAATCCCTCTCCACAGATGTAAGGGTGCTTAATAAGCTGGCCCTATCCGACTTTGTTATACCAAAGCTTATCCTGAAGTATCGGACCCTGTCCAAACTCAAGTCCACATATCTGGACGCCCTGATAAAAATGATAAATCCCTCAACAGGCAGGATACATACCTCCTTTAATCAGACCGTAACTGCAACCGGTCGCCTCAGCAGTAGCAACCCCAATCTCCAAAACATCCCCATAAGGGGGAAAGAGGGAAGGGAGACACGAAAGGGCTTTGTGGCAGAAAGCGGTCATCTTTTTGTCTCGGCGGACTACAGCCAGGTGGAATTGAGAATATTTGCCCATTACTCCGGAGATAAGACCCTTATCGAGGCATTCAGACAAGGGGAAGACATCCATTCCCGCACCGCCTCCGAGCTCCTGGGTGTCCCCATGGACGATATAACAAGCGATATGCGCAGGATAGCAAAGGCCATTAACTTCGGAATCATATATGGCATGGGGTATCGCAAGCTGAGTGATGAGCTGGGTATAGATACCAGTACCGCTAAAGAATATATTGACTCCTATTATAAAAGATACGAGGGAGTAGCAAGATACAGGGAAGAGATGACAAAGATTGCCCTGGAAAAAGGTTACACTACGACCCTGTTTAACAGAAGGAGATATCTGCCGGATATCAAGAGTGAAAATAACAGGCTCCGTTCAGAGGCCGAGCGCGTAGCAGTTAACACGCCCATTCAGGGAACCGCCGCCGACCTTATCAAAAAGGCCATGATAAACATCCACTTGAGAATACAAAAAGAGGGCTTCAGAAGCAAGATGATCCTGCAAGTCCACGATGAACTGCTCTTTGAAGTGCCTGAAGACGAGGTGGATATAATCACTCCTGTTATCAAAAAGGAGATGGAGGAAGTTCACGAACTGGAGGTCCCTTTAAAGGTCGATATCCACAGCGGGAGGAACTGGGATGAGGCCCATTGAACACGCTTATCCCCTGCCCTCCTGCACGAGCCTGGCGCCGCTTCTATTTGAACCTATCATCTGATTTTCTGCCCGAGACGATTCCCTTGGCCTTTTCAAGCCACCCTGTGCGTATTTCCACCTGGTCGCCAAATTCAGGGACATAAGGCTTGATGTCCAGAAGTGGAGTGCCCTCCAGTATGTCTACGTTCCGGATATACAACACGCCCTGTTCTATCCTGTCCAGTTGGACCACGGAGATGCCTATGGGGTTCGGACGGTTGGGAGCACGGGTGGCAAATAGTCCCCGGGGCTCCGAATCCATAAAGGGCACGACACGGGGTTTGGGTGAACGGCTTCGGTGGAAGTGATACAGCAGGATAACATGTGAAAAGCCGTCAAGATCCCTGAGCCCGGGACGGAAAGCCTCGAAAACCTCAACTGTTCCTTTTACCCCTATGGCGCCGCTCGGCTGGATCGGCATGTCTTCGCGTCCAATAAATGGCGAGTGGATGATCCCTATCTGTGTATATTCTATCTTCATTTTCCTCCGCCATGATGGAAGCTCATCCCCCTAACACGCAACTTTCTTGTTGATATCTTATAAGCAAAGATTCCAACCGGGCATGGTTTCTGTTAACTCAAGTTTTGACTGAAAATACATCTTTCAACCATGAACACGCTTCGGACATAGCTTCGCGGGACTGATCAAGGAGACCGACAAAATTGAAAAAGCCATGAATCATGCCTTCATAACGAGTGAGCCTGACCGGAACAGCTGCCGATTTCAGACGTGCTGCATACATCTCACCCTCATCGCGCAGGGGGTCGCACTCACCGGTGATCACAAGGGCCGGCGGCAGGTTTGATAAATCCTCGGCGCGCATGGGGAATGCGTAGGGATTATCAGCCTCGGACTCGTCATTAAGGTAGTGACCTATGAACCATTCCATATCTTCAATAGTAATAAAATACCCCGAATTTTCCCTAAGTGAAGGGGTGCCTGGCTTGTAGAAATCGGTAGCAGGATATATCAATAGCTGACCGCAAAGGGAAGGGCCCCCTTGATCACGGATTCGCAGCGCAGTCACGGCGGACAGGGTGCCTCCGGCGCTATCACCGGCAACCGCCATGCGTTCCGGATCTGCCCCCATATGAGAGGCGTGTTCGGCCGCCCATCGGGTCGCTGCCAAGGCATCATCTGTCGCGGCAGGAAACTTATTCTCCGGAGCCAGCCGGTATTCCACCGACATCACCACACAGCCCGTGCCGTCACAAAGCTCACGACATATCGGGTCATGGGTATTAAGATCGCCCAGTACGAAACCTCCCCCATGAAAAAATACAACAAGAGGAAAAGGACCTGTTCCATTAGGCGAATAGACACGTATCATTATATCTCCTGCAGGACCGGGAATCATACGGTCAGCGACTGACGCCACAGGTCTGGGAGGGCCGGTCTCCCGCATCGAGTTCAGAATCATTTGTCTCGCCTTTTCAGGAGACATGCCCGACACGGGTTTCATTCCCATGTCCCCCATTTTTTTCAGTACATATTCGGCCTTTGGATCGATTGGCATATTTTTCTTTACCTTTTTACACAATTATCACCAGCCAGCGCTTTAAATAATTAGGATCCGATGTCTGCGAGGTTTACGCCGATATTATCTGATATCTATCAACATTACAAGTCCCTTCAGGGGTCGATCAACCCTTGAATCATGGAGTCCTCGAACCCTATGTGGATAATCATCAAGATTAGGTGTTCGGCCAAAGGCAAGGTTGTTTCAAATGGAGCCCCACGGGTAAACCCTTGGTCTTCTGCGAAGGCGGATAACGTTTAATCTTTTACTTCTTTATATACTCATTAATCGGATGAACCAAGAAATATCATGGCTGCATAAAGGTATCGCTAATATCCGGTCACACCTGTTCTTTTCAATACGACATCTATAGTATTCCGTGGACGTGGTCTTATTTTCAAGGGTTTGGCAAACCTTTTCCTGGTGGCAACGGCATATTCTGCCAGGGGTTCTGGTGGAGCAAACCCTTGAAAATAAGCCCACTGCATGCCTTGGGTGGAATTCTTTTTGAGATGTCGTCTTTCCAAGAACAGCCGTGACCTCAGGTAAGGCTTGGCACTGCGGCGAAGGGCTGTTCCTTTTTGGAGTAACTATCGGGAGGGCGCTGTTATTTCAGGGGGTTACGGGTGGGGGACCCCCTGGCCCCGAAGGGAACCGAGGGGAACAGCGGAGGGGGTAGGCATCCCACGGCCGTAACCTCTTGAAATGACCAGCCCGGGAGATACGGAACTAAGAAAAGGGACAGCCCTCCGCTCACGGCCATTCTTTTCAAGACGACATCTATGGCGTTCAGTGGACGTGGTCTTATTTTCAGGGGTTTGGCAAGCCTTTTCCTGTTCGCAATGGTACATTCTACATGGTGTCCTGGTGGAGCAAACCCTTGAAAATCAGCCCACTGCATACCTTGGGTGGGATCCTTTTGGAGATGTCGTCTTGAAAAGAACACCCGTGACCTAGGGTTTTGCAAATCTGTTTTTGGACAACAATTATTATTATATATGTTCCATAGGTTGGTCGAGCTCGGATCTTGCCAAGCCTCTAAACTCCATTATCTGGGGTATAACCATACTCATAGCAAGGATAAAACCAAGGATCTCCGTAAGAGGCCAAGCCAGAAATACACCTTCCAAATGAAAGAACCTCGGCAGTATAACTATTAGGGGTAACAGGAATATTACCGGTCTCAGGGTAATAATGAAAGCTGTTTTAGCCTTTCCCAAAGCCTGGAACATGGATATGCCGGAGATGATGAATCCTGTAAAAAAGACAGAGGAAAACACGAACTTGGCAGCGTAATTGGTCATGACGATAAGATCCTTTTCAGTTGTAAAGATACGAACGATAAACCCAGGATTAAAGAAAAGAAGCCCGAATAAGGCAAGACCAAAGCAAGTCATAGTAATCAGTACAATTTTTATAAGCTTGAGCGCTCGGTCATATCGCCCCACACCGTAATTAAATCCCAGTATCGGCTGGAGCCCCTGGCCCACGGAAATCCCAGGCATGGCTACGAAGATCATCAGCCGATTGACTATTCCATAGGCGGATACAGCGATATCACCACCGTAGGCAACAAGCATCCTGTTTATAAACAATATGGACAGACTCGAGGCACCTACGGTCAGAAACGACGAGGAACCCACGGCAAGGATTTCTCTGAATATATCCCATTTAATAATCAGGCTATTCAAGCGGATGTTGATGAAACTCTTGCCGAGATAATAATAGCCGAGCAAAAACGAGACCGCCAGAAGCTGTGCTATTAAGGTGCCGATAGCGGCCCCCCTAACTCCCATATCCAACAACACGATAAACACCAGATCAAAAAAGATATTGGAGAAGGCGCCTATAGTCGTCCCTGCCATCGCGACACGGCCGTTTCCTTCCGACATTATAAGACCATTCGTGGCCATGGCCAGTGTCTGAAAGGGGAGTCCGAAAAGAATAATAGTAAAGTAGTCCCTGGAATAGGGGAGGACCTTTTCCGACGCACCCATCATACTCAACAGGGAATCTTCATTTGACAGTGCGACTATTATCAAAATGATCAACAGTACCACAATGGAGAATATGGCATTCCCGAGAGCGCGTTCGGCCTTGTCTATATTCCCGGCTCCTATAGACCTTGATATAAGAGATGCGCCGCCCACCCCGAACATCAAACCGATTCCCATGCAAAACATTTGAACCGGAAAAACAATGGATATCCCGGCAATTCCCAGGGAACCCACAAATCTCCCGATAAAAAAGGTGTCTACAATATTATAAAGGGCGGTAACAAATATACCTATAAATGCCGGAAAGGCCAGCTTGAGCAATAACTTGCCTATTCGATCATCATCAAGCACACTGGGATTTTTATCCATAGATTTAAACGCTTTTCTTTCATCTCAGAGAATATATGAATACTAAATCTTTCTAACAAAAACGCCTCCATCTTCTTATACCCCCTCCCCTTTCATCCTCTATCAGACTTGCTTTGATAGGGGTAAGCTGTTAGGATATTTTTCGGACGTTTCTCGTTGCAATTATGTTGCAGGAAAGACCCGCAACCTCCTCTATTATTATATCCCCTATGTTGACAGGGGCCTTCACCCTGAAGGCCTTGATCTCCTTCATAACATCAAATATATTCTTAAGAGGTATCGGGGTCTCCGTCCTCACACTCACCAATGGAAGTTCGCCTTTTTCCACTAATATACTACTGGAAATGGTCCTCATAGGATTGACTATCTCCTGCCTGGCCCATTCAACCCCTTTTTCGCACAGATTACCGCTGACATCCTTTATAATAATCTGTTGCCCCTCTTCAATCTCAACCTCCAACCGGCATCCATTGGGGCATAAAACACATGTCAGTTCCTTTTTGCTCATTCCACGGAGACCTCCAGTGACATGGCATCCTGAATTTTATCGACCTTAACATTCATTCGAATCATCTCCGCCGGATGCAGGCGAACCATCTTTTTTCTTTTTACCTTTCTTTTCCCCTCCCGGACTAGAACAGCTCTATTCCGGAAAGGCTCGCTCACACGAAGGGAAAGCACAAAGTCTTTTTCCCCACCTACCCTCTGGGGCAGTACATATCCCACGCCGTTTCCGGGCTTGATATCGATATGTGATTCGGCCGGCCTCATATCGCCCTTCAAAAAGGCCGCGGTGTTCCGACCGACCGTTTCAGCCTCTTCAGAGACATAATCAACCAGATCATGTACATGCAGCACATTGCCGCAGGAAAATACGCCCGGTCTGCTGGTCATGAATGCATCATCAACATAAGCCCCACTGGTCCTCGATTCTATTAAGATGTCCGCGCCCCTTGTCAACTCATTTTCCGGTATCAGGCCTACCGATAACAGGAGAGTGTCGCATGCTACATGTCTTTCCGTGCCCGGAACAGGTCTTCTGTCAGGCCCTATTTCGGCTACGGTGACTCCTGTCACTCTTTCTTTACCATGTATGTCTATCACGGAAGTACTTAAATAGAGGGGGATTCCATAGTCATTCAGACACTGTTGTATATTTCTGGGCAACCCGCTGGCATAGGGTAATATCTCGAAAACAGCCTCTACTTCAGCGCCTTCCAAGGTCAGTCTTCTGGCCATTATCAGGCCTATATCGCCGGAACCCAGGATAACAATCCTTTTCCCAATCATGATATTTTGCAGATTAATAAAGGTCTGCGCCGCTCCCGCCGTATATATCCCTGCCGGCCTGGTGCCCGGTAGGCAAATCGCGCCTGCGGTCCTCTCCCTGCATCCCATGCCGAGTATCACTGCGCCCGCACTTATCCTTCTAAATCCCGTTTTGGAGCTTATATGAAGGACATGTCCCCCCTCCATGGAGAGAACAATGGTTCCTAGCATCCTCTGGATAGCCAGCGCATCTAATCTGTCGATGAAATGCTGTGCGTATTCCGGGCCGGTAAGGGCCTTGCCGAATCTATGCAATCCGAATCCATCATGGATGCACTGGTTCAGGATACCCCCCAGCCTTCTATCCCGTTCGATTAAAAGGACGTCATCGCATCCGGCTTCCTTTGCCGCTATTGCAGCGGCAAGGCCAGCAGGGCCGCCGCCTATAACCACCAGGTCGTGTTTCAAAGTCTGCATAAAATCTCTCCACTCAATTATCTCGCCCTCCCTGTAAAAAGCCTCGATTCCGGCCTGTTCAAAATAAAATCTTCCAGCCTGTACCCGAAATCTTTTTCCAGTATCTCCACTATCCTGGGAAGACAGAATCCGCCCTGGCATCGGCCCATCGTTGCCCTTGCCCTGTACCTTATTCCGGCGATAGTTTTGCAGCCCAAAGGGTTCTGAATGGCTTCCAGGATTTCCCTTTTTGTCACCTGCTCGCAACGGCACACTATCTCTCCGTAATCAGGATCCTGTGACGCTAGATCGGCCCTCTCTTCGGCCGGCAATTCCGAAAACATTCCAAGTCTTCCAGGTCGTTCAGAAATAAACGATTTCTTTTCCTCCAGCGCAATCCTCTCTGCAACCATATCTTTTATCATTAGGCCGATAGCCGGGGCGCATGTCAGACCCGGGCTCTCTATGCCTACCAGGTTGATAAATCCTGGCACATCTTTACGACTCTCAATCACAAAATCCTTATACCCTTTTTCTTCCGGGGATGTCTGCTTCGCTCTCAAGCCTGAGAAACTGCGTATAAAATCGGAAGTGGAAAGCATGGGGAGGAGTTCATGGCCCTCCTTTCTAAGCAGTGCCATTATATTCGACGTGGAGGCGCAGTCATCGTGGTCATCTATATATTCGTTGCTGGGGCCTATCAGGATATTGCCGTCAACCGTGTTGGTAAGATGGATTCCCAGACCGGGCATATTTTCCTTCGGCGCCGGATATACCAGAACGGAGAGGCTCCCTTTAAGCCTTTTGTCAAGGATAAGGTATTCCCCCCTGCACGGGTAAATCCTGTATTCATTTATCCCCAACATCCTGCAGACACGGTCTGAGAAAAGACCTGCCGCGTTTATCAGAATGGTGGTAGTAAATCTGTGCCCATTGCCGGTATTGACCAGAAACCCTTCTTCTTTCCTTTGTATCGAGGTGACCTCATGGCCCAGGAAAAATCTCACACCGTTCATAAACGCATTCTCAGCAAGGGCGATGGTTAGACCATAAGGACAGATTATACCGCTAGTAGGTGACCAGAGGGCTGCGATACCCCCTACGTCGGGCTGTTTTTTCCTCATCTGATCGGCATTAAGTATTTCAAGGCCGGGAACGCCGTTTGCCTCTCCCTGCTCCTTAAGCCTTTGCAGGGTCTTAATATCATCCTTGTCTTGGGCTATGGTCAGCTTGCCGATATAATCTATTTTGACCTTCAGTTCACGGCACAATCCCTCCATAAGCGAATTGCCCTGCACATCAAGCATTGCCCGCAGGGTACCGGGTTTATAATTGATACCGGAATGAAGCACCCCGCTGTTACGGGAACTGCTCCCCATTCCTACATCCTGCTCTCTTTCAACAACGGCTATTTTCAGTCTGTAGCGTGATAATTCCCGAGCTATGGCGTTTCCGACTACGCCCGCCCCGATAATAAGGACATCATAATGGTCTGACATCTTATCTTAAAAACCTTTTTTCGTTTTTGAATAAATTACCCCGTAGCATTCACGGGGTATCAAAGATTAACAGTCAATAAAGGCCTGCCGGCGATTCTAAGCAGCCCTGTTTCAATAGTCATCGAAAATATGGCTATGCCTGTCTAGTTGAGACCACAGATTAAAGCCTAATGGTGCGGGGCGCAAGTTAAAATCCACTTTAGAACCCAGTGATTGATGGAGCCCCTCGGGCAAGCACGTGGTCTTCTGCGAAGGCGGATAAAAAACCTTGTGCCTTCTACCATTAGCCCTGATTCTAAACAACAGAAACAGCCTGCCTTTTTGAACATCCCCTGGATTTAGGTAATAACAGGCCCCGGTGCCTCAGAACTCAGTCCGTTCTTGCTCCGCGAGTATCTTTTTGATACTGGACATCACCTGTATTTTCACATTTGCCAAGTGATTCTTGAGCACGGACTGCGCCCTTTCCATACTACGCAGCGCGAAGGCGTCATACACCTCTTGGTGAGCCTGGTCGGTGGCCGATATTGAAGCTATGGGAAAATAGTTGCCCCCGTATTTGAGGAAAAGCATATCAAAGACGTTTTGCAGGATCCGGACCTGCGTAGCTTTACCGGAAAGAGAGGCAAGGGACATATGGAATTCCCTGTTTTTAAACAGCCTTTCCTTCAGGTAGTAATCCCTTTCCGCAGAAAGGTGAGCCTCAAGCGCCGCCTTGAGTTTGCTGAGACCTTGTTTATCAATCTTCTCGATAGCGGCCGGGACAAGAGAAGGTTCGATAAGCTCCCTTATCTCATAAAGCTCCTCTAACTCTTTTACGCTGAAAGGCGCCAGGACATAACCACGGTTCGGTTCATGCAGCACATAACCCTGTAATTCCAGCCATTTCAGGGCTTGAATAATCGGTGTGGGACTCAATTCAAGCCTTTCAGCCAGATCTCTGTAGGCTATTCTCTGGCCCGGCACAAGCTCCTTATTGTAAAGCATGTGCCTGATGCCATGATAGGCAATCTGGGTGCTGTCTTCATGTCGCTTTTTGTTGTTCTTTTTCTTATCTTTGCTCATGCAAATATTTTACAAAAAATAAATTAAATATGCAATCAAATATTGTCTTTTACACAAAACACAATAGAATTACATTTTGATTAAATATATAATTATTCTCATTGACATATATGCATAGCCATTTTATCCTTCACGATCGAATATTTCGAACATCGTCCGTTTGGTATCTTGCATCAAGAATTTGATTAGGGTTCAAGGACTCAAGCTAAAGGAAAAACATTATGAGACTTCATGAATACGAGGCTTTGGATATTTTCGGACAGAACGGCATCCCTGTTCCCCGCCGCAGTATCGCTGAGAGCGTGGAAGACGCCCAGAATATAGCGGATGGCATTGGATATCCGGTGATTCTCAAGGCCCAGGTCCTGGTAGGAGGCCGAGGCCTGGCAGGCGGCATTAAGGAGGCCGCCTCTCCCGAAGAACTGGACAGGGTATGGGAAGAGCTGTTCTCAAGCGAAATAAAAGGATATCCGGTTCAGAAGATCTTGGTGTGTGAGAAGGTGGAGATCGCGAATGAGCTTTATCTGGGCATCACGGTAGACGGATATTCGGGAACGCCGGTTATAGTGGTAAGCACTCAAGGCGGCATGCTTATCGAAGAGGTCGCGAGGACCTCGCCGGAAAACATCGCCTCAATCCATATCGACCCGTCTTTCGGTTTTTACCCGTATCAAGCACGTGCCCTCTTAAGGATGCTGGATACCAAGCCTCAACTCGTCACCTCCTGGACAGGTGTGATCACCCGCTTATACAACATCGCCATGAGCTATGAGGCCCTTATCTGCGAAATAAATCCCCTTGTGGTTCTCCCGAACGGCGGACTCATCGCGGTTGACGCCGTATTGGAGATAGACGATTCTGCCATATCCAGGATAAGCTTTCCCCTGCCTGATCGTATCGATAGGATAGAGAACCCTCTTGAACGCAGGGGCAGGGAGATAGGAGTCACTTACGTGGACCTTGAGGGTGATATCGGACTCATCGCCTCGGGTGCCGGGCTCGGTATGGCCTCCACGGACATCATCGGCCAAAATATGAAACCTGCCAACTTTATGGAGACAGGCGGCGGGATTACCGCTGATCTGCTCTATAAATGTATGGAGCTTGTCATGATGAAACCTGACCTTAGAGCCGTATTCATTAATGTGTACGGAGGCATCAATCCCATCCACGAAGGTGCTAAAGGCGTGGCCCGTTACATAAAGGAACACAACGTAAAGATCCCTGTCGTAGCAAAGGCCCTTGGAAACCGCCAGGAGGAGACATGGGAGATCTTGCGCTCAGCCGGTATCCACGTGGTGACTGAAGCCGCTACCGAAAAGGCCATAGAGCGCCTATATAAAATTGTAGGACGAGGTTAACGATGAGTATCCTTATAAACGATTCAACACGTGTCCTGGTGCAAGGAATCACGGGCCGCCAAGGAAGCACCCAAACCCACTGGATGCTTGAATACGGCACAAAGACCGTGGGCGGCGTCACCCCGGGCAAAGGTGGGGCCACCGTGGAGGGACTTCCCGTCTTCAACAACGTCCATGAGGCCGTAAAGGAAACAGGGGCTAACGCCTCCGTATTCTTCGTCCCCGCAGCCTTTGTCCTGGACGCCTTTATGGAGACTATTGAGGCGGGGATCAAGCTCATTGTCGTTGTCCCCGAAAATATCCCTGTCAGGGATGTGATGAAGATGCGCGGCTATGCCATTGACTTGGGCGTGTTCGCCCTGGGTCCCAACACCCCCGGCATCCTCGTTCCAGGCAAAGGAAAGATGGGCATCATGCCGGCCTCAATGTTTGCGCCCGGCCGGGTCGGTATTATTTCACGAAGCGGGACCCTCTCCTATGAATTCGCGGGCATACTATCGGAAAAAAAGGTCGGGCAGAGCACCGTTGTCGGCATGGGTGCCGATCCGGTTGTACTGAGAAATCTCGTGGATATACTTGAGCTGTTTGAGGAAGATGAAGGCACCGATGCAGTTATTATAGTGGGCGAGGTAGGCGGAGAACAGGAAGAGAAGGCCGCCGGATTCATAGCAAGGAGGATGACCAAGCCTGTAGCAGTGTACATCGCGGGGCGTTATTCACCGCAGGGAAAACGCATGGGCCACGCGGGTGCCATCGTGCGCGGCGCCTCAGGGACGGTACCAAGCAAGCAGGAGGCCCTGAGGGCCGCAGGAGCCACAGTGCTCGAAACCCCCATCCATGTCGCGGAGTGGGCTGCTGAACACAATTTGAGTTAATGCTCACCTGGAAGACATTCTTATCCCAGTATCTTTACGGCTTCCCTCATCGCCTTGCCGATTTCAATATTGTGAGGACATGCGCATTCGGCATGGGAATAGTCTCTTGACGCCAGGTCCTTCTTAACAGACTCAGGCAGGTGCCTGAATTGTTCCCTGGCCCGATCCCTTTCTCCATAGCCGTTGTAATACATCATATAGCGAAGCACATCAGGTATCCCGCTCTCCGATCCCATGACGGATAAACATCGCCCGCACCCTTGGCAATAAGAATTACGTGTGCTTTCAGCCAGCCTTTTAAGCATATTTATTTCACGCTTGGACAATTCCAAGTTATCAGTGGCGGCCGCGACGTTATCCTTTAACATAGTAAGATTCTTCATTAACACACAAGATGAGGCAATCCTTTCATCTTTCCACACCGCCTTTAGTTTTGCCTGTTCCGGCGTGTAACCCTTTTCCATGAAATAATTTGTAACCTCGAGGTCCTCAGGAGATTCAGCGGACATAAATCTGTGGCCGAACACTTTCATAGCAACAAATCCGATACCTGCCTTTTTGCATGCCTCTATACCCTTGGAGATATCACCGTCAGTCATTATTCGATAATTATAGATCGCCATTACAGCATCTATCCAGCCCAGGGTTGATGTCTGGACAAACATCTCGGAATTATTGACATGGGTGGTGTATCCGAAGAATCTTATCTTTCCTTCATTTTTTTTCTGCTCTGCCCATGCCTTTACCTCAGGTGTAAGCAATTCCGGGCTTCGCAGACCATGCATCAAATATAGATCAATATAATCGGTGTTCATCCTTTCAAAAGACAGTTCCAGACATCGGGTCATTCCTTCGGGGTTATTCGCACCGGAGGCCTTTGATGCGAGAAATATCTTTTTCCTGTCTTCAGGATACTTGGCGAAGTATTGGCCTATTCCTATCTCGCTTTTGCCATTTCCATAGACAGGGGCCGTATCCCAGTAATGGACACCCATATTAAAAGCCATCCTTAAGATATTCTGGTTTATAGTCCAGTCAATAATACCCCCCAGGGCAAGGATAGGTACCCGTACACCCGTCTTCCCCAGAACGCGAGTGGGTATTTCTTTCGATGAACTCTTGTTCGTATCTTCAAAGGCCAGGGCCCTATTCGAAAGCCCGGCCGAAAGGGCCAGGGAGGCGCTCCCTATCCCAGCAGTCTTTAAGAATGCCCTTCGATCCATCTTTTTCTTTTCAGGCGACATTGTAATTCACCTCCACATCTAAAAGTTTTTATAAGAGATTGCTGAATTCGTGATTATTCACATGAAATATTCTTCCTCCCCATTACGTAAGAGAAGAGGGCCAAAGATTCCGGGATTCAAGAATGTGAACCACAAAATGTTAAACAGGGAATAGGGACTGTCTAAGCCAGCAGATTGACAGCTCGTCTCATTGCCTTGCCTATCTCAACATGATTAGGACATACCCGTTCCGCACGCGAATAATCTCTTGAAGCCAGACTGTTTCTTACGATCTCGGGCAACTCTCTGAACAATCTCCTGGCGTCATTGGTTTTTCCATAGCTGTTATAATACATCATGTACCGCAGGACATCCGGGACCCTGCTTTCTGAGCCCAGAACCGATTCGCAACGCATACAGCCCTGACAGTAAAGGTTGCGATTATTCCGAGCGAGATTATCCAGCATCTCCTTGTCTCTACCTGACAATTGCGCACCATCGGTAGCTGCAGCCACATTATCCTTCAACATGGTAAGGTTAGTCATTTCCGATACACAAGTGGTTATTCTTTTGTCTTCCCATACCGCCTTCAATTTTGCCTGCTCCGGTGTGTAACCTTTATCCATGAAATGGTTCATGATCCGAAGGTTCTCCCACCCCTGGATTTCACCCGGGGCCCGAATCCCGGGCGGCGCAAATCGCTGTCCCTGTGTTTTCATGGCTGCCAGACCTATGTTGGCTCTGGCGCAGGACTCAATCCCTCTTTTTATATCATCATCCTTCATTAGTTGATAATTATAGGATGACATTACCACGTCTATCCAGCCTAGAGATACCGCATGCATAAGCAGCCTGGCCATGTTGCCATGGCAACTGAATCCAAAGAATCTTATTTTGCCTTCCTTCTTTTTCTGCTTAGCCCACGCCTTTATTTCAGGCGTGAGCAGTCCGGGATCTTGCAGCATATGCATAAGATAGAGGTCTACATAGTCTGTCTGCATGCGTTCAAGCGAAAGATTTAGCTGCCTGGTCATTCCTTCCGGTTCAGTTGTCCTGGAGGCCTTGGTAACCTGGAAAACCTTTTTCCTGTCTTCCGGATATTTGCTGTAAAACTGACCGATCACCTCCTCGTTTCTGCCGTTTCCGTAATTATGAGAAGTATCCCAATAATTAACACCCATATTAAGACCAATCCTTAATAGTAGCTGGTACCCGGTGGTATCAATACTACCACCCATGCCGAGGATAGACACGGGGACACCTGTCTTCCCCAGAATGCGACTGGGCATCTCCTTTGACGAAATGTGATCCTCGATTTCAGCAGCCAAGACTTTTCCGCCAAACCCGGCGGAAAGCGCCAGAGAGGCACCCCCTATGCCTGTGGTCCTTAAGAATGTCCTCCGGTCCATTCTCTTCTCTTCTGTCTTCATGTATTTTCCTTACCTGCCCTGATCAGGATTATGGGAACCATGTACCTTTGGATTTCATAATCCAATAATATGGTTAGGCCAATTTTTTCGCGCTCCTTGATTCGTTGTCGGATGTTACCCTGATGGCCCTATTTCCGCCCACCGGACACTCGTGCACACATATACCGCATCCTGTACACCTTTCAAGGTCGATATGCGGCTGTTGAAGACGGACCTGTATCTCTATCCTGTCATCATTCTTAAGATTCGGTGGATCCTCCGTGTTGACTGTCAAACTATCTTTGCTGTTGGAAGATATCCTGTATCTGGCCGGTTTTCCTTCAGTCTTTCCTGCCAGCACATAATAGTCACCCGTAGCGTACTGCCCCGTCTCCATTCGTGTTCCTGAGACACGGATTTCTTTCCCTTCCGCTGAGACTATATACATTATACCCGAACGGGCGGTCTCATATGCCTCCGTAACATATATGGCCTTTGGTGTCAAAGGACAATTCTCCTGGCATACAATGCAGGGCCTGCGCATGGCCCAGGGCAGGCAACGGGTGCGGTCCACATAAGCGCTTCCCATCCTTATCGGTCCCTTTTTTGCAAATTCATCAATACCCAGCTTCTCTTCAAGATTGATGGGCCTTATTGCAGAAGTGGGGCAAATATGGCCGCAGGCAGTGCAATTCAATTGACACCCACTGGTGCCCCCCGTAAAGTCCAGCACCGGAGTCCAGAGATTTTCCAGGCCTCCGAATAGGCCAGAAGGCACGATGATATTGGTAGGGCAAATTCGCATGCACTGACCGCATTTGATACACCTCTGCAAAAACTCCTCTTCCGGAAGCGCCCCCGGCGGCCTCACCATGGTATTATCTCCGGTAGTAGCGGTTCCCCTGCTCAACGGGAACAACTGTACGGCCATAAGCCCCGACAATGAAGACAGGATCAATCCCCGACGGGTAAGGTCGGGGTTTGATATTTCACCGCCTTCGGACGCGACTGTCCGGTATTTCACTACCCTGTCCTTGCACTGGTCATAGCAATTAAAACACAAGACACACTCACTAATCTTGATCACTCCGGAAGGTTCACAGCCGCCCTCGCAGGCCTTTTCACACTGCATGCAATTGGAGCAGACAGCCTCCGTCTTTCCTATCCGCCAGATGGAGTATCTGCTGATAAGAGCCATCAGGGCTCCGGCGGGACAGATAAAACGACAATAAAAGCGCGGGATCAGCAGGTTCATAGATACAGCAGCCACAAATAAGACACCTATCAAGAAGGCCCCTTCATAGATACGGGCATCCACCGAAAGCATATGGACAAATTGATCAACTATGGGAAGGAGGATTATGTTGATTGAACGGTGGAGGAAAGGGATAGGGTCCAGCAGACCGGTAAACAGCATAGTTTTATTCCCCAGCGGTATGGCCGCTGCGACCAGAAAAGCGATCAAAAAAAGATATTTTAGTGAAGCCGCTTTTCGATACCTGTTAGAGTTGACCCTGTCTTTTAATTTCCTCCCCCTGTTTGCGAGATACCCTACAAACTGATGCAATGCCCCGAAGGGGCATACCCATCCGCAAAAGAATCTGCCGAATATGACTGTCAGGACAATAGTCAGCAAAGCCCAAGACACTCCTCTATATATAGTATGAGTGGTAAGTAATGTCCCGATTGCCACGAGAGGGTCCAGATGGAGGATCAAGTTGACCGGCCAGCCCCTTAATTGCCACCACTCCGTGCCGAAGGTGGAGACCACACAGAACCATATAAATAGACAAAAGAAGAATACCTGGCTTATCCTTCTGACGGTTACTATTCTCACTTTAGATCCTGACCCTATCAAATTTGTGAATAGAATTTCCTTCCCTTCACTTACAACCGGGAAAACCCTGTCTAAATAAAAATCGGTTTTAATGATTCATACTCCGCCGTCCCTGATCCGGCTTCAGCAGCCTTGGATATGAACGGCAGGTCCCGTACCTCTTTATCGAGCAAAGAACACCCAAAGGCATCGGCCGCCACCTGGTCCGTGCTGACGATCATCGTATCCGTGTTCTTCAGATCAGACAGGGACCCTCCTGTGGGTCCGTTGGTCATCATGCTTGTCGTGCCGTCGAGGATTACCAGGGTCGGTCTTACCATCATGGACAACTCCTTGATGGCATTGTGAATATCCTGGTGAAAGATATTTCTTTGTCCGCCCAGAAGGCCGTACCAGTTTTTCATAGCCATCGACGCCCCGCTTCTCTGGTGACCCTTAACCGGAGAAATCCCTATCAATTTTGTAATCCCCTCAAGAGGCGAAAAAAGCAAGGGCCAGTTTGTTATTAAACTGCCTCCCTTCACGGTTGTCCGTCTGAAAAGACTATCCCTGGGAAAGACCAGTTCACCACCTGCGGATTTAACCGCGGCCTCGATTCCGGTCAACCTGAAACAGGCGGCAGGATCGTTGATCGGATTATCGGTTACCCGAACCATTTCTGCTCCGGCCCGGTAACAGAGATCTATGCAAGCGGTAATAAGTTCGGGATGACTGGTGGCTGACAGCATGGGAGGCGAAGCAAATGCCGCGTTTACCTTAAGCAATACCCGATCTCCTTTTTTAACAAAACTCTCCATGCCGCCGAGGGCCTTAAAGGCCCTGTTTAAGGTTTCCTTCCGGACAGATCCCCTCACCACCGCCATCTTTTTCCCGGCCCGGGGCATTGAAAAATCAGGGATCGATACCAATTCTCCCTCCAGTGAACCCGAAGGTCCGACCGGATCATAGAAGAAGTAGCCCAGGGCACCGGCACCGGCAATAGACAGACCCGCCTTGATCAAACGATTTATAAATCGGCGACGGCTGATTTTTCCGTGCTTTATCACCGTGTTCATTTCACCAGCTCGCTTATTCTCGTATAAAGTTGAAAGGCTATTTCTTCTCCAATTGCCTTGTCCGAGGCGGCGTGGATGCCTGCGAGGACATTACCCTTTACAAAAAAGATCTCATACTCACCGAATAGATCCGCTATCTTCACTCCAGGGATTTGATCCCTTTCCGGTTCAAGCCTTTCCTGGCCTATAAACTCGGACAGAAACCTATCATAAGCAATGGCGAGAGATTCTGCCTCTTCAGCGGTTTCCCTCAAGGATACAAAGGCCAGTATTCTATGGCCTTCCAACCTATAAGTCCCGGTAAAAATGTTATCGAAATCCTTGAAACCGAATCCGTTATTAAGTATTAGGCTTAAACTCTCTCGATCCAGATTATCGGCCGGTAGATATTCCAACTCCGGCAACTCAACAGTGCCTCCCGGGAATTTATCCATAAAGTTTTTGGCCATTAAAATCATATCTTGGATGACGGCTTCATCCTCCACAGCCGCGACGATTTCAATGTAATATTTGCCATGGACAAAAAAAACCGCGTTTTCAGTGGAATATGCAAATTTCGTAAAATCCTGTTCCGTAACCCCTTCACGTTTTTGCTTGCTGTAGACGGAGAACGAGTTTCTCGGGAAACCCATATTGTAAAGAAAGAATTCAAACCAGTTTTCCTGATTCGAGGAATGGACAAATCGTGTGCAAACCAGTTGAACAAAGCCGGAAGCCAGATACCCGTCGGCCTTTCCGTTTATTTTATCGGATAAGGTATATTGGTCGAAAGATTCCAGGTCGGACATGGAGATATAATTTTCAGGCTCCAGACCGAGAATTTTGAGGGAAACCTTTGCCTCTGACGAAGAGGCCGTTGTATCAATAGCTGATCCAGGCTGTATGACCGAAGCACTGAACTTATCCTCGTCGTAACGGAACTGCTGAAAAAATATCAAGATGCCTATTATGACCAGGAAAAAAAGAATAGATCCGCTTATTACGGATTCCAGCCTGTCCGAACCACCTTTACTTCCCGTCAGGGTAGATACCTTCTCTGTATCCATCAATAACCTCTTTTATTAACCACAGCGGGCCGCCAATACTCTGTGGGAGATTTTGCCAATCTGATGGGTAACTCCGAAAATGATATTATTTAAAAAACAATGGTGAGAAATATTTAACCTGTTCTATCCACCAATCGCGTATAATTTACATACTATAGGCCTCACTCTAGTGTCCAGAGAAAAAGCATGGCGGATAACATCACGGAATACCTTCACTTGCTAAAACCGAGTCCCCCGTTCCTTCGATTAAAATATAATTTAGAATCAAGAACTGATTGTGATATCATCCAATTACTGCTAATAATCATAAATAGCTGCATATTGTTCTCGCGCTGGCGGTCGGGCGAGGCATAAGACTTCCGTTTCCCCTCCTTGCTGCCCTCGCGATTGCATTCGGTGTCCTGGGGGTGGTGCTTACGGTGCTGACAGGCAGATATGGCGAGAGCAAAACACAGAAGAGGCTGTTCATATTGACCGGCGTTTCAGCCACAGGCATGCCGGTCTGCGTGATAGTACACAATTTCGTGTATGGTCTTTTTATCGCCTTGTTTGGTGAAGAATTCTGGGGTCCCGGCGGGGATGAACCGCTTTTTTTGTCCTAGCTGTTATCGTCTTCCCAGCCTTGTTTCTGATCGGAGCGGCAGCCAACGTCATCCTTATTCTCAAGGAGAAAATGAGGAAGAACGCAGACAAATGATCAGTTGACATTCTAACAGAACTGGATTTGAGTTCAATAATCTCTATTTCTACCTGATCTATACCTTTTTCACAGCCCGGAACACTCAGCAACAATTCTTGGCATTTTTTCTTGGATGCCGGTATCTTAAAATGTTTTCAAGCCACAAAAATTAATGTATAATATATGTTAGTTCTATTTATCTAAAGATTCCTTATTCTTTAATACACGCAGGGTAAAGACCCAAATGGAATTCAATCTGTTTATACTGGTTGGAAAAGGACAGGGCGAATGTTTCAAATTGAAGCCGGGTAAAGTATACCTTGTAGGCAGGCATTCCGCAAATGACATAAAAATAGCGGATAGAAATATTTCCCGAAATCACTTCAAGATCCGCATCGAAGGTAACAGGTATTTTATAACAGATCTGGGCAGCAAAAACGGGACCTTTGTGGACGGTAAAGACTTAAATCCTGGAGTTGAAACTGAGGTAAAAGAGGGCGTTCCCATAGTGATCGGGATGACAATCCTCGGCCTTGGCAAGATGTCCGAATCAACTCTTAAGCCGTTTCTGGATTCAGCAGGTTTTAGCAACGAAGTAGATGAACACGGAGAGTTTGTTAACCCGAACAGGGTTCTGACCATTAAAAAGAATCTGGAATTTATTTATAACATGAACAGGTCCCTCATGGAATCGAAAGATCTCAAGGGAATATTCAATAAATTATTGGATGGTATATTTGATCTTTTCAAGAGGGTTGATCGGTGCGTCATTATTACAATTGACGATCAAACAGGAGATTTTATTAATATAACATATCGATCAAGGAAACCGGTTGATCATCCAAAGAAGATTTATAACAGGGAATTAGTAGAGAAGGCCCTGATTATGGATAAACCTGTAATGGTTCAAGATTCAGATGAAAAGGAAGATGAAGATGATAAAATCACCGAATCCTTACAGTTAATGAATATAAGGTCGGCCATGTGTGTGCCCATAACCAGCCGTTATAGTATCAGAGGCGTGATCTATGTTGACTCCCTTTCAAGACCAAAAGGATTCAGAAAAAATGACCTTCTCCTCTTGAAAGACGTAAGCGGTCGTGTTGCTTTTGCTATGGATAGTTTGTCCGTACAGAGGGGTCATAGCTTAAGGGCGGACTTAGCCAATTTCCCCGAATATCTGAATAACCCCGTCACTAAGCACTAATATCTTGATTATAGAAAATCCTATTACTGGCATAATCCTTGAACAGACTCCACCTTTTATAAGATATTGCTTTATTAGAGGGGAAAATGGAAACAGAAGATATTGAAATTAGATTTGGTGTGTTAGCTGTAAGAATGGGATTCGCTTCTCCCGATCAGATTGTGGATGCACTGGATATTCAGGTTAAAGAGAATTTATTTACAGGAAAACACAGACGTATCGGATCGATACTATTAGACCAGGGAATTCTTTCTCGACCGCAGATGCAGGAAGTGGCCAAAAAACTGGATCAAATCACATAAAAACAATCTTATACCTAAATTCTATAGAGTTCGATAAGTAGTCCAGTTTAGAATTTATATGAACGCTTTCAGAATTGATCGAGTTGAAGTATTATTTTGGTAATCTACACTTTGGCGAAAGTGAAGATTAGAATATCTAGTCGTAATATACCAGGACATTGACAGAGCAGTCCATCCTAACTGACAAAAAGAAAAAGAGAAAAAACGATGATTACCAAATATCCAAATCTACTTAAACCCATCAAAATAGGAAATTTGATTCTTAAAAACCGTATTACTAATGCCCCAATTTACAACTTTCTGGCTTCCTACGATAATCACATTACTCGAGAGATGATAGAGTTTTCCAAACCATTCGGTAAAGGTGGGGCAGCAACGGTTACTTTAGGTTGCGGGTTTATAAATCGAGTGTTGCCGCCTGTAGCTCATCATATTGTTGGGATGAGTGATGATTTTATGGTCGTCTATCTGTCGGAATGGTGTGAAGCGGTTAAACGCTTTGGCTCAAAAGCTTGTGTTGAATTTGTACCAATCGCTTCATACTTCGGCACACACGAAGTTGAGAGCTCCGTCGGCATACCAATGGAAATCGACTGTAATTTGTTGACCGAAAAAGAACTTAAAGATCTTATCGAGGACTACGCGAAGGCGGCAGCCACGGTATTGAAGGCTGATGGAGATATGGTTTTGGTTCACGGTGCCCATTGCCAATTACCCGCCCTTCTGTTTTCAAAAGTATTTAATCGACGGACAGATCAATATGGTCCCCAGTCTTTTGAGAATCGATGTCGTTTCGCGGTTGAGGTTCTTGAGGCCATTCGGGCCGAGGTTGGTGACAAGTTGGCGATTGAGTACCGTATCAGCGCCATTGACATGGTTCCCGGATCACCGGACATCCAGGAGGTCATTGAATTCGCTAAGATCATCCAGGATAAAGTCGACATCTTACATGTCTCCAGGGGTAATCTGGCTATCAATAAGCTAACACCATATATTTTCCCCCCGACTTACATGGACCATAACATTAACATTGAGTACGCCGCCAAGTTTAAAAAAGCCCTGCATATCCCGGTTAGTGTTGTTGGCGCGGTCACTTTGGAAGCGGCTGACAAGGCCATAGCGGAAGGAAAGGTGGATTTGGTCGCTTTAGGTCGCCAACTAATCGCTGATCCGGAAACCGTGAATAAATTGGAACGTGGTCAGGAGGATAAGATTCGCCCATGTATACGCTGTAATATATGTATCAGTAGAAGCCACTTTGAGATGAAACCCCCTCGATGCGCGGTTAATCCAGTGTTGGGACGTGAACTGGATTATCAGTATATTCCCGCGTCAAAAAGCAAGAAAAAAGTCGTTGTCGTCGGTGGTGGTCCGGCTGGTCTGGAAGCCGCCAGAACTGCAGCTGAACGGGGGCATGACGTCATCTTGTTTGAAAAGAATCCGCGATTAGGTGGACTCTTATATGAAGCTAGCAGAGCCTCTTTTAAAACAGATTTGCGAGAATATCTTGAGTGGTCTGTTCGAATGACAGGACAATGCGCGAATATTGATGTGAGACTTTCTACCGAGGCGACTCCCGAGCTGATTGCCAAAGAAAACGCAGACGCCCTTATTATAGCTGTTGGGGCTCCCCCCAACATTCCGAAGTTCACCTATCAAGATAGGTCAAAAGTTATTTGGGTCGGTGATATAGATAAGGACAATATTCATATTGGCAGGAATATCTTAATCGTCGGTGCCGGTTTGACAGGCTGTGAAACGGCTTTGAACCTTTTACAGGCTGGCAAAACTGTGACTTTAATCGATGTTCTGTCCCGGGAAAAGCTCGGGACAGATTCCTCACCGATCAATGCTTACGCACTATTCGACATATTAGAAAAGCATAACGTTGACTTTAGGCCTGAGACAAAGTTGATTGATGTAACGAAAGATTATGTTGTTATCAAAAAGGACAACAAAGAAGAAAATCCGGTGTTTGACACTGTTATCCTGGCGTTAGGTATCAAAGCGAACGCTAATTATGAAATCATCAGACAGTTAAGGGCTACAGTGATTGAGAGTTATGTTGTCGGTGACAGCAACGACAAACAGGCTGGTCTCTGGAATGCCACAACCAGCGCTTTTGACGCGGCTATGACTATCTAGCCCGAAACGGCCTGCATTTGATGAAAACGAACAGCAGCTTATGTACTTTGATGGCGAGTCCGGTGCCAGGAAACATCCGAATCTCGACAAGATCATGGCCTTTGATACATATTTTGCCAAGGTCAGGGAAAAGATGAAAACTGAATAGCCGGTATTGATAAGTTTTATCATAGATAGAAAGTCAATTAAAAATACAAGGAGGAATGGACTATGGAAGAAGTCTATGAATTTTTAAAAAAGTGTGGAATATACTATCTCGCAACGACAGAAGGCGACCAACCTAGAGTACGCCCCTTCGGTACTGTGCTGATGTTTGAGGATAAGCTCTATATCCAAACCGGGAAGGTAAAGAATGTTTCAAAACAGATTATGAAAAACCCCAAGATTGAAATCTGCGCTTTTTCAGATGACAAATGGGTTCGTGTGGAAGCTATCGCTGTTGAGGATGACAGGACTGAACCAAAACAGAAAATGCTGGATGCATATCCCCAGTTAAAATCCATGTATTCAGCTGACGACGACAATACCCAGGTTTTATATCTTAAAGATGCCACGGCTACCTTTTACTCTTTTGGAGGAGAACCAGAGGTAGTCAAATTCTGATTTATAATCGTATTCAGGTTTGGTAGGGCGTTATATATCATGAAGCAGGACTGAGGCCGTTGGCTCTACAGCCTGAGTCCTGCAATTCATTATCTAGTACTAATTCGAAAATACTGTTGAATTTTAACAACATCATAGCTTCAACCGGCATTCTAATGAAAACCATACGAGCATTCTTTCTTGAATTATTGGCCCTGAGTCTGTTAATGACTCCGGTTTTGAAAGCCGAAACCGTAACTGTAAAACTGGACCTGAAAGACCGGGGGGCGCACATCAATCCATTCATTTACGGTCAATTTATCGAGCACCTGGGACGCTGTATTTATGGCGGTATCTGGGCTGAGATGCTTGAGGACCGGAAATTTTATTTCCCGATAACTGAAGACTACGCACCGTACGTGAGTCTTACAGATACAGATTATCCAGTCGTCGGCGCCTCTCCGTGGGAGATCATCGGAGACGCCTTTTTGGTAACCATGGTTGAGGAAGATTCCTTTGTGGGAGATCATACCCCGCACCTAAAGGCGGGAGTGACGATACAGCAGCACGACCTGGGTGTTGTATTCGGGAAAAAATACGTGGGCTACATCTGGCTCAGGTCAGACAGCAAGGAAGGAGCACGCGTCAAAGTCTCTCTCAAGTTCAGTGGCGACCTCAGTGCCAGCAAGGTAATCTCCATCGGAGCGGGTGAGTATGAAAAGACTGAGTTTGAGTTCGTTGCACTTGAAGATACCAATAAGGCGACATTGAGAATCGAAGTCCTCGATGGTGAAGTTTTTGTGGGTACTGTGTCTCTTATGCCGGGAGACAACATCGATGGGATGCGCAGGGATACCATCACACTTCTAAAGGAACTAAATGCTCCCCTTTACCGATGGCCGGGAGGCAACTTCGTAAGTGGATACGACTGGTATGACGGTATCGGTGACCGCGACCGCCGCCCTCCCCGGAAGAATCCAGCATGGACTGGAGTGGAACATAATGACTTTGGAACCGATGAGTTCATTGCCTTCTGTCGTGAGATCGACGCAGAGCCCATGATCGCTGCTAACACCGGTTTCGGAGATGCACATTCCGCTGCCGAGTGGGTGGATTACTGTAATTCCGGAGCAGATACAACCGGAGGTAGATATCGCATTACGAACGGTCACAAGAAACCGTTCAACGTGAAATACTGGTCTGTGGGCAACGAGATGTTCGGCAACTGGCAGCTTGGTTTCATGCAGCTCAAGCATTACACGATCAAACACAACATCGTGGCTAAAGCCATGTGGGAAGCCGATCCTGACCTCGTGCTCGTCGGAGTCGGCAATGCCTACACGATTAATGAAGATTATGATCCGGATTCAAAACAACGCAAACGAACCTGGTCACGAGGTATGCTGGAGGACAGCGCGGATAGGATGAGCATGTTGTCCGAACATTTTTATGTCGGCCGCGTGCCTTGGGGCCAGGAAGGGCGTAAACCTGTTCTTGAACATGTACCTATGGCCAAGGACTCCATCCGTGACATCGTCGAAACCCATAAGAAACTCCAGACTTCAATCATAGGCCTGAACGGACGCTTTGTACCGATTGCCCTTGATGAATGGAATTACTGGCACCGTGACTATGTGTATGGCGAGCTCGGTTGTATCTACGACCTGCAGGATGCCTTGGGTATTGCCATGGGACTGCATGAGTTCTATCGCCAGAGCGAATATATCCATGCGGCAAACTACGCTCAGACCGTGAACGTGATCGGCGCGATCAAGACTACCGATACCGAAGCCGAGTTTGCTTCAACGGGCCTGGTGCTGAAGCTCTATCGCAACCACTTTGGCTCAAAACCGCTTAAATTAAACGGAGAGATCGGTCACCTAGATATCATAGCCGCCTTGAATGAAACAGCAGATACTCTTACCGTTAGTTTGGTAAACCCAACGGACGAGGAAATCACCTTAAACCTGGAAGGTGTGGACCTTCCTTCAAGCGCGATACAGTATGTGATTACCGGTGAAAACGATTCTTCCCACAACGCACCAGGCAAGGAACGTGGTGTGGATATCCATGATTTGGGTACGGTATCCATTGTTAACGGTTTGAAGGCCGGACCTCTCAGCGCTAACCTCTGGAAGATTTCGTTTTAAGCGAAACCCTTTGATAATAGATCAACATTAATAAACGCTGGTTGGGGACAAACATGAAAAAAATAAGTGTTAAAGGAAACAAAATTGTCTATTCCTTTCCTGCACACTCGTTTACTCAGATAAAGATAAAAATTGCCAAATAAAGTAATTGTGGCTGAATCAGGCTACCATGCTGCATTTTCACTTTTAAACGGTTCTTATGAAGTAGTGGGGTCAGATCTTCACATTTAACAAATAGTATAGAAGAACATCAATGAGATTTTAAAAGGCCTGAATCTGTCAAGAATGAAGAACTGACCCTGATTCCTTATTTTTTTGATTTTTTATTCTTTTTCGCGACGTATTTAGGCCGCCCGCCCTTTGCCAGCTTTTTCGGACGAACGGACGCCTCCTGGGTAATACTGACATCGATGAATATGAACGGCTTGCCCACGCGTTTAATATCCAGCGGGCAATGCATTGTGTTCTTGGGAACAAAGATATAACAGGGATAATTGATTTTTATTATTTCATCGCCGAGTGTAAATTCAATATCCGCATCAAAGTCGGCGAAGTTATTGCTCTCCCCGATGAGGTAAATCCACTGGTCGAAGGGGTGTTTGTGAGGCGGGTTGCCCAGCGAATCAGGTTCAGTGATACGGGCGAATCCCATTGCCAGGACAGATTCCGGGATATCAATGGTGCCCAGCCCGGTAACCATCGGCTCTTTAATAGTATCGTGTATAGATTTCCAGGGTTTTAGTTCAACGACATTCGGTTCACGTACAACATTCTCTAGTTTATCCATGCCTGCCATAAGTATCTCCTTTAATTTGATTTGATAAGAACTTGCTTTTTTAGTGAAAAACTATAGGGAAACTGAGGTTGTGTGTCAATATTATACTATTCGTAAAACGTGATACCTATAACGTTGTTGACTATCGTGACTATCCACAGTTTGTCATTCCAGTCAACAACGTCCCATACTCCATAGTTTTACACGAGGTTTTATCAAAGTACTAAGTTCCGGTTACACGCATACACCGGTATCCTTAACATGATTTCATTATCTTTTGATTCCTTTAAGCCCACCAACCTGAGTAAAAAGCGCTCTGGTATCAGCGACATCCCAATGCTCGCAAAGCTTTCCATCCCTGAGACGATAAATATCGACAACATCAAAATTTATCTTATTGCCGGTAGGCTTATAATCAAGGAAACCTCCACCAGTATGGGTGCCTGTAATGGTGTAATATACAAAAACAATATCATCTTCCGCAGCCATCCTGTTAATAGTCGCGCAGGAATCAGGGATAGCAGCGAAATAACCCTCATGAAAATCTATAAATCCTTTCATCCCCTGATCAACATCCGGATTGTGCTGAATGTAATCTTCATGCATATACCGACTCACCGCACTAAGATCGTGTTTTTTGAAAACCACTTCAAAAAATTCCTTTACGACCTTTTTATTATTCTCAGCATCCATGGTAATCCCCTTTCATTTTTTTAATATCAGTAAAATATCCCATATTCAGTTGAAATGATAAGACTTGCTTTTTGGTTTTAGACTATATGTGTAACAACCTCTGCTATTTCTAAAGTACTTATTACGAATATATAAGGAAAAATCACGTTTGTCACCATAGAAAATTACCAATCCTAAGTTATTGATGCTCCTATAACTTTTGGAAATTACTGCGTAATCAGCGAATTTTATTACTTATATTTAGTTGACATGATAATAATATCTGCTTTATTCTAAAAATTATCCAACAAATGATTCTTGATAACATTTTCGAAGTTGGTTCTCTACCTGAAATGGATAGTGCTGTTATTACCAACATACAATATTATTCTATTCATGACGGGCCGGGTATCAGGACGGTTGTTTTCTTTAAAGGCTGCCCCCTGTCATGCAAATGGTGCGCCAATCCCGAATGTGTTTCTGGGAAGCCACAGATGGGTTTTTTTGAAATCCTTTGTAAAGGCTGCGGTAAATGTATTGACACATGCCCGAACAACGCGATCAGCTTTGGTGAGGATAAGCACCGTATCGATTACTCCCGCTGTGTAGCATGCGGAAAGTGCAGGGATAATTGCAGTTATGGCGCTTTGGTCAAATACGGAGACCCGATGACTGTTGATGAGGTCTGGGACGCTGTCAAACGTGACAAGATATTCTATGATACCTCCAATGGTGGCGTGACTGTTTCCGGCGGGGAGCCGTTGCTTTACGCGCCTTTTGTACGGGAGTTGTTCGAGTTATGCCGAAAAGAGCAGATCGGCACCTGTGTTGAAACATGCGGTTTTGTGGATTCGGATGCGTTTCTGGAAGTAATACCGGTAACAGACCGGTTTCTGTTTGACCTGAAACATATGGATTCCGACACTCACAAAGAATATACCGGACATCACAATGATATAATCCTGAAGAATGCCGCCTTTATATTAGAACATGACGCGGATATTGTTTTCCGCCAGCCGTTGATACCGGGCGTAAATGATTCACTCATAAATATTGAAGCGACTGCGAGATTTTTAATGAATCTTGGCAAAAAGGCATTAAGGCTTGAACTCATGCCCTTTCATAGAATGGGGAAGGATAAGTATAAGGCACTCAATATTGAATATCATATGGCTGATCTTGACATTATGGATAATGAAGATCTGGAAGCTGTAAAAAAGGCCTATATTGATCGCGGGATAGACTGCACGATCTCGCGGTAATATAAAATAAGGAGAAAAAATGACTGATGTTAATACAAGGTTGCTTGACCGGATTGATGAGTTGAAACTCAGCGAGCGTATTCAGCAATGGAAACAAGCCATGAAGTCATCCGGTTGGAAGCTGTTTGCTGACAGGGAGAAATGGACGGTATCGTCATGGCATGAGACGGAAGGAGAAGATATTCAGATTCGACGCGCCAAATTGTTAAAAAGCATCCTGGATAATATTGAAATCCGTATTCAGGACTATGACGTAATTGTAGGGCGTTTGACTCCGGAAGTTATAGGATGCGCTACTTCCTTCGACATATCCGGAGACTATATACCCGATCTATGGAATGAGACCACCGAGCTTAATATTACGATGGACGCGAATGTCGGGCTGGATAATGAAAGTATGGAGATCCTTCGCAACAGCGCCCGTTTATTTAGCGGTAATACAGCTCCCGAAATGACATACAAGGCATGGGAGGCGGTCGTGGGTGCATGGGTCAAGGATACGGAAAAGGCAAAACTAAAGGATCCAACCCTGGATACGGGGATATTCGCCCAGTGCACATCGGTGCTGATGTGGGAAAAGATTCTGAGAAAAGGAGTCAGGAGTTTTATTGATGACGCCCAGGCCCATATAGATGCCTTTATCGAAAACCACGAAACAGACATGGATAAGCTTTATTTCTGGAGATCGGCCATCATTGTATGCGAGGCGGCGATAAACCATTCCCGCAGATACGCGGCTCTGGCAAGGCAAATCGCGGAAATTGAAACGAGTGAAGAACGTAAAGCCGAGCTTTTTGAAATCGCCCGTGTCTGTGAACACGTACCCGAAAATCCGGCCAGGACCTTCCATGAAGCGCTGCAGTCCATGTCTATTATCGGCGTGTGCAAAAACTATGAGAACCCCATGCACAACAATCCCCAGTGGGGACGAGGTGATCAATATTTATACCAATACTTTATCAATGATATAAATAACGGCACTATCACACTGGAAAAAGCGGCTGAGTTATTGGCGGAACTTGTTGGTCGATGGGGTACACAAACCTTTGTCTCATCCGAGAGTTTGAAGGAATCCCATCAGATAAATTTCGCCATTAATAATCTAATGATCGGCGGTGTTGACAGGAACGGGACAGATTCTTCAAACGAATTAAGTTATCTTTTTCTGCATGTTGTAGGTCTTTTACAGTTGTCATCCCCTACTGTCGGGCTCCGCTGGAACAAGGAAACCCCCGACTGGCTTATGAACAAGGCCATCCGCACAAATATAATTACTAAAGGCGGCATCCCTCTTTTTGAGAATGACGAAGTGGTAATCTCTCATTTCCTGGAGGACGGTATCCCCTTTGAGGAAGCCAGTGAGTGGTGCGGTTTGGGCTGTGTATATCCGTGTCTCCCTTCCAGGGCGGAACATTACGGTGCAGAGGGAGTAGCCGCCTGTAATATGGCCGCCATGCTGCACCTTGTACTCCATAACGGGATTGATGTTAACGGTAAGCTTACGGGAGTTCAAACCGGTGATCCAAGAAAATTCAAAACCTTTGATGAAATCTACAATGCCTTGATGGAGCAGCATAAATTCATCACTCACCGAATCTTCTGGCTGGCTGCGATCGCCAGAAAGGAACAGTCAAAATACTTAAGATTGCCGTTTTTATCAGTAATGGGTATTGAGAAATGTACGGATGACGGGCAGGATTTACTTATCCCCCACCCCGATTACTCCATGTTCGGTATTTCCGACCGGGCTATCATCGATGTTGCCGACTCTCTTATTGCTATAAAGAAGCTGGTATTTGATGAAAAAAAGCTGACTATGGATGAACTGCTTAATACCCTGGATAATAACTTTGAAGGTGTACAGGGTGAAGAGATACGGCAGATGTGTCTTGCTCAGCCTAAATACGGTAATGATATCGATGAAGTGGATACCCTTGCCGGGAAGCTAAGTAAAGATTCATACAATATAATCAGGAGTTATGACAACTCTCCGTTTCGAAGATATCTTGTTGCGAGAGAGGGTCTTGCCTGGCATTACTTCGGCGGACTCGGTGTGGGAGCCTTACCTAACGGGCGGAAGGCATTTGAACCCCTTAATGACGGGGCATTGTCACCCATGAGAGGCGCTGACAAGAAAGGTCCCACCTCTGTAATACGCTCAGCACTAAAGGCAGGATTTAGAGAATCCTATGCTTCGGTCCTTAATCAGAAGTTCTCCGCTTCCATTGTGCAAAGTGTAGAGAGCATTGATAAGCTTGTTGCCTACACAAATGCCTTCATGCTGAATAACGGCTCTCATATTCAGTACAACATGGTTGACACCAATGAGTTGAGAGCTGCCAAAAGCCATCCTGAAAAATACAGGGATCTCATTGTTCGAATAGGCGGCTTTAGTGCCTATTTCACACAGCTTTCTCCCAGCATCCAGGACGATGTAATAAACAGGAGCGAGCATAACCTGTAGCGGACAAAAGGAGGTAATGTCCATCCCTGGCCCAGAACTGGCATTGTAAATATGTATCGCTCGGTTAGTTATCTGCGCCAGGGCGGGCCTGTAAATCCTGTCTAAAGATTACGACTGTTGCTGCGCCGTCTTGTCGCGCCGAAGCTTTAGCGAAGGTGAAAGTTACTAAAGCGCCCGTCCTCCCTAGCAGGCTATTATCTTTATCTTCCGGAATCGCTAGGTTTTAAAAATCAGCGTCGATTTTTCCATTCGATCTTCCACTTCGGATCAGTACATAGGCCGCATTGCGGGCCGACAAACATCGCCCCGGCTTTTTGATCGTTCTTTAGCTGCCATTTCATCCAGGCGCTCACGACTTCGCCGAATTTGCCTCCGTTCGGTTCCGCATAAGTGGCCATGTGACCGACGTCCAGATTCGCGAGAAATGCCGGAACGCCTTGACTCAGGGCGAAATCATCCATTGCATTGGGGTAGGCTATATCCTTTGGCCCGCCGATAATATAGATTATGGGTGCGTGTAATTGCTTGAGAGTATCTTTGGATACAACCGGCATTGGCAGTCCTGCCGGAGGCGGATCTTTCAGTATGCCGCTGTTGCATATAACCGAGGTGTCAATACGCGGGTCAGGTGAAATCTCCAATGCCTGGAACCCGCCGCATGACATCCCAATGGCCGCGACTCTGTCTGTGTCCAGTTTGCCGAAGTACACGCTTGATTCGCGATTCATGGGAACCTCCTTAAGTAGTTTTGTAATATGGTCCTTGAAAAATATATTACCACCGCAGGTCCACTAAAGCCTCCGGTCCAGGCTTGAGACTTCAGCAATCTAATTCCTCCAACACCACTAATAATGTATTTAGGTATACAAAAGGCTTAATTGTATCAATAATGTGTCAATAAAATTATCGGCGTGTGATAAAGCAGTGTGGTAAACATATTGACACAAAATACCGCACTCCGTATACTTCATTCCTTAAAAAAAGAATTCTTATCAACCAACTCAAACATATACTTCATTCCTTAAAAGGGGATTCTTATTAAAAATCGGCTTTTTCCTCGCCTTTGCGAGTGTTTTTATTTTCGGTTATTTTGCCTCCAGCACATTTATTGTAGTGGCTGTTGTGTCCGCTATAATGGGATTTTTTGTAATCGGCAGTAATTCTGGCCTCATGGGGCTCGCCACTATTTCATATCCTGCAGATATCAGAGGCACCGGGCTTGGCTGGGCAACTGGAATAGGTAGATCCGGCTCTCTGCTTGCACCTGTTGTAGGTGGTATTATGCTTACGGAAAACTGGAGCGTAAATGCAATTTGTACCACAAATGCGGTTCTGGCATTAGTAGTCATATTAATAATTTTCATCATGCAGAAAGTTACTTCCAGATAAATAAGAAAAAAACCGTTCACCTGGTTCTAAAATAACAGCTTGAAAATATATTATAAAGAAACAAGGAGTTAAAGAATGAAGCGAATTGGTAGTAAAAAAAGGATCTGTCAAGCAGAGATTTCATAAAAGCAACTTCAGTCGGCATAGGTGCATCAGCTATCGTCGGGCTTAATGCTGAGCCTGCCATAAGTCAGGACATGGCTCCTGCTCTGAAATGGGATAAAGAAACTGATGTTGTGGTTGAATAAAAATAATTATTAATCGGGAGTACTGCAGATGAAAAAACGAAAATTAAACATGATGCCAAAACTGGTGATATTAATCAGTTATATCCTGATGGTTAGCGGAAACGCTGCAATTGCCGATGATAGCCAGAACTCCGGCGACCTGAAGATTATTAAAGGACCGCAAAACACAGAGGATATTCTGCCCATTGGTGATACTCAATGGCTGGTTACTTCCGGCATGAACGGCCAAGTTTCAAACTCGGATATTAACGGCCATATCTATCTGGTCAATCGCAAAGAAAAGACATTTGAAGAATTCTTTCCTGGGGAAAACCCGACCTTTGATCACGATAAAAAAATGTTCAGTGACTGCCCGCGACCGATAAATCCTGAAAATTTTTCATCCCATGGTCTGGCCCTTAAAGAACTGTCACCGGGACAATACCGCCTGTATATGACAAGCCATGGCGAAAGGGAAGCCATAGAAGTATTTAATATTAATACCGGGGGCGCTAAACTTGCAATAAGCTGGACGGGTTGTGTTCCATTGCCCGAAGATATTATGGCGAACAGTGTCGCAATTCTTTCAGACGGCGGATTTGTAACAACCAAGTTTCACGATCCGACTGTGCCAAATTCCATGATGTCGATCGTTCAGGGTAAACTCACCGGCGGTGTTCATGAATGGCATCCCGGCGGCAGTGTTAAAGCAATAGAGGGTACTGAGCTTTCAGGGGCAAACGGGATCGACGTGTCCCAGGATGATAAGTGGGTTTATGTGGCTGCATTCGGATCAAGGGAGATAGCCCGTTTTGACCGAACAAAAAGTCCTGTTGCAATGGAGAAGGTTCCCATATCGATAACCCCTGATAACATCCACTGGGGTGATGACGGATTGCTTTATACTGCGGGCAATAACAATGCGAGGGGAACGGGATGGTCCGTAATGAGTATCCACCCTGAAACCCTGGAAATAAAACGGGTAACCGGAGTCGGTCAAACAGCAGCAATGCAGAATGCCAGCTCGGCTGTTCCGGTTGATGATGAGATATGGGTGGGGACCTTTTCGGGTGACAGGATTGGCTACTTACCAAGGCATTGAAGGTGAATTGTTTTATGAATTATCCGGTTTTCACTTTTAACAAATATTTCATGATTCTGCCAAGAATGACCCCTTTTTTTGTATACCATATAACGAATGGAACTAATAGGGCGATATAAATATAACGTTTAATTGAAAGGAGATTGTACGATGAATAAAACCATCTTTAACATCATTTTCTTAATGTTCCTTATATCATTTTCGTTATTATCTTTTTGCATAACGGTATCCCCTAGTGACAGATCCATGGATCGAAAATTAGCAGTCCACTCAGGGGAATTTGTGATTGAACCTTCAACACTGATCTGTCTGGGTTTTGAGTGGTATATCGAAGGTGATGCAAATCATAACGCCGCTGTTGAAGTCACTTACCGGAAAAAGGGAAATCAGACCTGGGAAAAGGCGCTGCCCTTATTACGCATACAGAATGAGGAATGTATCAACAGTTTTTATGGTAATACTATCGATTATATAACACCCAATTTGTTTGCCGGTAGCATAATGGATCTTCAACCCGATACAGCCTATGAGTGTAGGTTTGTTATGTCTGACCCGGATGGTGTTCATGGGGAGGTCGAAAAAACGGTCACCGTCCGAACTCGCCCCGAACCCAAACCTTCGGGTGGCGGAAAAGTCTATCATGTATACCCTTATACCTATAAGGGGCCTAAGGAAGAGCCCCATTTTGATAACCTTATGGGGGCCTATTATTTAGGTTACGGCTGCACGGCAGACTGGTGGAATCTGCATCCGCCCCGCGTACAACCCGGTGATACGATCTTAGTACACGCCGGTCTCTATAAAGCAAACTGGACTGTCTATGGTGCTACTTATTTTAAAGAGGGCCAGGGAACGAAATTTTCAGGAACCTATTTTTTAACTCAGAGCGGTACTCCCGACAAACCCATTGTCATAAAAAGCGCAGGGGATGGAGAGGTTATCTTCGATGGCAACGGCAACTTTAATCTCTTTAATGTCATGGCCGCCAATTACAATTATTTTGAAGGATTGACCATCCGGAATACCGACGTTGGATTTTGGGCCGGGCAGAAAAGAATTACCGGTTCCAGTGGATTGACAGTTAAAAACTGTCGGTTTGAAAATATTGATAAAGGAATTCACACGGAGTGGTCAGGCTCAAAATATTTTTACATCGCGGATAATGTTTTTATCGGTCGGCACGATCCCAATGGAATTCATGGCTGGTTAAAACCACCGCGTAAATCATCCTATCCCTTTGAAGAGTGCCTATCGGAATATGCCGTCAAGGTCGCGGGGGCAGGGCATGTTATCTGTCATAACTACGTGGCTAATTTTCACAACGGCATATGCCATGCCACATATGGTGTGCCGGAAGGATATCCGGCTTATGGCCATCCGGATATCTATCCGGTGGAAGAAGTGTTGAAACAGGATCAAATGTTCGTTTCCATTGATATCTATAATAATATTATAAGAAATGTTCATGACAATGCTATTGAAGCGGACGGTATCATGTATAACGGACGGATTTTGCGGAACTTTTGCATAGATGGAGCGTCATCTGCCCTGAGTTCTCAAACCCTGTACGGCGGTCCGGTTTATTTTATACGCAATATCATCTACCATAGCAGCTCATCCGGCTTTGTAAAACATCAATCAAATCCGTCCGGATCTCATTACTATCATAACACCTCTATTTCAAAGGTGAGGGCCGGTCTGGGTTCCAACTACCATTTCCGGAACAATCTGATTTTGGATTGGCTGCCGGAAGAGCCTATTTTTTCAGTCGATACGTTCACCAATTATACATCTTCCGATTATAATGGCTTTTGCCCAAATCCGGGAGCATCCTATTCATTTGCATGGAATTCACCGCCATTTGAAGTAATGAAAGACTATGCAAATCCACAGAAAAACCGCAAATTTACTGACCTGGTACAATTTCAAAAAGCTACAAAGCGGGACACGCACAGTATGTTGATTGATTTTAATATTTTCCAAAATGTAAAAGCACCGGATTACAAATCTCCCACCCAGGTTTATTATGAGGTAAAACCGTCTGATTTTCAGCTAGTTGACGATGCATCTACAATTGATGCGGGATGTGTTATTCCCAATGTAAATGATAATTTTGCCGGCAAAGCCCCGGATTTGGGTGCGCTGGAAGCCGGTATGCCTTTACCCATTTATGGGCCTCGAAAATAATGGCAGTATATTCAATTTTATTACAACTTGATTGGAAATTCCACTGGTATATAATTAATGATCATTTACATCTGTTAACCATTTAATAGAAATTAAAGAATGCTTAAATGAAGCTCCCCACCGCAAGCGGTGGGGTATCAAGCGGAATTGCGCCATAGCCAACCCGCCTTCGCTCTAACGAGCTTCGGCGCGGTTCACCTTGCCATTCATCCCTGCGGCAAGCCGCAGGGTATTCTGGCGAAGGCGAATAAATTTTAATAATTTTTTACAAGGAGGTTCTCAAATGAAAAGCAGGTACGGAAAAAGGAGCAAAATATTTTTAACGGTATTATGTCTTGTAATCAGTCTTTTTCTGCCACAGTTTCCACTGGCTCAGGATACCGCTCCCAAGCCCAGGCCAAAAATGGGTTTCAATCCATTTCAGATGGATTCCAGGGCAAAGGAACTGACCTATCACTTTGAGGATACAAAGGAAGACCTTAAATACTGCCTGTTTGTTTCATCAAAGGTAAGCCAGGACAAAAAGGCCCCTCTCATTGTTACGCTGCATGGTCTGGGTGCAGGTCCGTCAATTATGGTTACAAAACAGGCTGTGGATCTTGCGGAAGAAGGCGGATACATCCTCGTGGCGCCCATGGGTTATAACGAACGGGGGTGGTACGGGATGCCGTTCGGCAGGCCCGAAGGCAAGACTCCGCCCCAAAAGGCCCAGACCGGTGACGATGCAGTGCCCAAACCAAAACCAAAGGCATCACTGTTTTATGACCCCAATGATCCGCCGAACCTGCGCGAGTTGAGTGAAAAGGATGTAATGAACGTTCTGGATATCGTTCGCAGGGAGTATAATGTTGATGAGAACCGGATATACCTGATGGGTCATTCCATGGGCGGCGCCGGGACACTTTATCTTGGATCAAAATACCCGAATAAATGGGCTGCTCTGGCGTCCATTGCACCGGCCGCTTTTGGCATCGAACCCGACAGCCTGGCTAAAATTAAAAGCATGCCGGTGATATTTATTCACGGCGCTGCTGACGAGGTGGTACCAGTTGACATTTCCCGCCGGTGGGTTGAAAAGGCCAAAGAATTGAATATGACCTGTGAATTCAACGAAATGGAGGGTATAAGCCATGGTCCCGTGATCACGGCTGCTCTTCCGAGCGTTTATGAATTTTTCAGTAAACACTCAAAATCTAAATAAGCTTTAAAAATGAGTAGGTGTGACGTTTGTGCAGAGCGTAATTTATTACAGTAATACACGCTCTGCCAGCGCCAAATTGAGATACAACGAGAGCTTCTAAATGTTGTCCATAGTCCCAAATGTGCGTAACTGGTAACAGAAGATTCTTTCTTAAGAATATGAGAGATTGAATCAGGATAATATTTAATTACAAAAGGAGAAATTGATGAGAAAGACATTAATTATTACACTATTGGTTGCCATGGTTTGTGTAACAGCCTTACTAGCACCGGCCTGTAACTCTGAAGAACCAATTACTGCGTTAGTAAAAATTGATAGCGGATATATTTCCGGTACGGTAATCAGCGACAATCCGGTTCATATCTTTCGCGGTATTCCCTATGCCGCCCCCCCATTAGGTGATTTGTGCTGGAAACCGCCGCAGCCGGTTAAACCCTGGTCTGGTATCAGGGAGTGCACCGATTTCGGTTTGACACCATCCCAGGACATAGCTAATCCCATGGGAGAATCACCAACGCAGATAGGCGAGGACTGCTTATACCTGAACGTCCAGACACCGGCTGAAAATGTCTCCGATAAGTTCCCGGTAATGGTCTGGTTCCATGGCGGTTGCTACCATATGGGCAGCGGCAATACCCCGGACTCAAACTCACCGGCACTACCCGAACATGGCATTGTCCTGGTCTCGGTGACCCACAGGCTAGGAGTAATGGGCCTTTTGGCCGCATCGGAACTATCCGGCGAGTCACCCCATAATGCCTCCGGGAACTACATGGTCTTGGACCTGATCGCATCCCTAAAATGGATACAAAGTAACATCGCCGCTTTCGGTGGCGATCCGAATAACGTCACTATCGCCGGGTTTTCCGGAGGCGGGGGTAAAGTTATCGGTATGCTCGCCTCCCCTTTAGCCAAAGGGCTTTTCCATAAGGCTATTATTGAGAGCGGCTCATTATATATGTTGTTTCCCGGAACTCCCCTTAAGGACCAGGAAGCTATAGGCGCTAAGTTGTTTGCCAAGCTGGGAGTTACCACACTGGCTGAGGCACGGGCACTCGACTGGAAGACCATAGAAAAGGCCAACAGCGAACTTGGCTCGGAACTGAATATGTTTACACCGGCTGGTCCTGTATGGAACTACACAGTAGATGGTTATGTATTTCCTGAATCCCATGACAAAATCATCAGGGATGGCAATCACAATGCTGTTCCCCTATTGGGGGTCGCCAACTACGGGGAAATATTCGGCGCTAGACCTACTATGCTTAAACAAATTCCGGCTTATATGGACATTTTCAACGGCAACACTAAAAATGGAGCCAAAAGCTATACCTGTATTTTTGGTCTGGTACCAGCGGGGTGGAGAGAGCTTGGGGGCACTACCGGCCATGGGAATGAACTGCCCTATGTTTTTGGTTTCATCGATCTTCCCTGGGCCTGGAGTGAAATGCGTATTGGATCAGCCTTCGGTCAAAAACGTCCTGCCGGAGTAACTACAAACGCAGGAGTAACGAATGAGGATATGCAGGACGCTGATGAAGTAATGACTATATGGGCCCAGTTCATGAAAACGGGAAATCCCAGTGTAAAGGATCTAATAGACTGGCCGGCCTGGGATGCATCCGGGGATAAGTACGCCGATATAGGTTATCCCTTCCAGGTTAAATCAGGATATTCTTTGCTGGGACAATAGAAAAAACGGTTGGCTAAATTATAGTTGATATGGAAAACAAAACAGTGTCAGGTTCAATATTGACATACAGGATGGACCTCCATATAATCAATTACTCAAAAAAGGAATTCATATCCAAAACGCTTAGCGGTAAAGTAGGAATTAAGCTATTCACAACACCACACTTGGAGGAAACTATGCGGAAAATAATCTTTATTCTTTTTATTTTTTCTTTTCCTGGGATCCTTTGGGCTGCTGACCCAATCATAGGCACATGGAAGACCAATTTTGAGAAATCAAGTTTTCCTGCCGATCAACAGGGGATAAAAGAAGATACAAATACATACCGTGAAATCGATGGAAATTTGATAGAATTATCTATAAAGACTATTAACCCGGATGGCTCTTTATATACAGCTTTATGGACATGGCCTAAACAAGGAGGATTTGCCAAGGTTCTTTCCAGGACTCTCGATGAAGGAGTGATCTATGTTCA
Source organism: uncultured Desulfobacteraceae bacterium (assembly GCA_964418945.1). GTDB lineage: Bacteria > Desulfobacterota > DSM-4660 > Desulfatiglandales > HGW-15 > CAYUYB01. The sequence continues at coordinate 11,180 of CAYQNR010000005.1, read as the reverse complement.
AACATTAATTGAACCAGGTCACTGGTGCGTGAACATCATGAAAAATGGTAAACAAATTGCCAGATACCATAAAGTTGTAAGCAAGGACGGTAAAACGATGAGGCAGACCTTGATAGGTAGTAAAGATGGTAAGCCTATTAGTATAATGAAGGTGCTTGAAAGACAATAGCAGCTTTATTTTAGATCAAAATATTTTAAGATTACGTGCAGAACGTGTTCCCATCTAGTCCCGGAAGGTGTGCGAACTCGCGCAGGCTACGTAGCCATGACAGGAACTCGTGGGCCGTATTCGGGGAAACGTAGAATACACTGTTAATACCGGCCTTTCTCAATTCGTCAGAATTCACGATCAGTAGCAATACAAGTGTAGTCAAATACCGTTTTATGGTCTCTCTACATCAGTGTTTTCTAATGGTGTTTAAATAAAACGGGTAAACCCGATAGCACCCCAATTTTCTTCATAAAAGGAATGTCACTCCACTGGATACCGCGCAGATAATTTTATTGACACAATTAATATAAAAGCAAGTTCCTATCGTTGGGAGTACTGCCGTTTTTTACCGAATGTGTTTAAAAAAAGCAACTTTGCAATGAAAGGAGGCAACATCAAATGAAGAGATCTTTTCTAGTCGCAATATTCGTAATTCTTATAGCCGGGATCTGTTTCGCGCAGGAGCCTGCGCCCGCCCCTGTCAGGGTAGAGGGCGGATTGGTGCAAGGTGCTGTCGAGGATGGGCTCACGGTTTACAGAGGCATCCCGTTTGCAGCGCCTCCGGTCGGTGACCTCCGTTGGCGCGCCCCTCAGCCGGTGGTGAAGTGGGACGGCGTGAAAGACACCGTCAAGTTCGCTCCCGCGTGCGTACAGGGCATGATGATGGGTCCCGGCGGCAGCGGACCTGCGCCGTGTGAGGACTGTTTATATTTGAATATCTGGAGTCCGGCGAAATCGCAGCTCGATCGCGTTCCCGTTTTTGTGTGGATCTACGGTGGCGGATTCGCAGGCGGTGCGACATCCTATCCCATATTCAGCGGAGAGAAACTTGCCAAGAAGGGGGTAGTGCTGGTGAGTATCGCCTACCGCGTAGGGCAAATGGGATTCTTCGTTCATCCGGAGTTGAGCGCCGAGACTGAAAACCACGTATCTGGAAACTACGGTCTGCTTGACATGATTGCCAGTCTCAAGTGGATACAGAACAACATTTCCGCATTCGGTGGGGATCCCAATCATGTGACCATCTTCGGCGAGTCAGCCGGAGGAATCGCCGTCAGCATGTTGTGCGCGTCGCCGCTGGCAAAAGGGCTGTTTCACGGCGCGATCTCGGAGAGTGGCGGGTCGTTTGGACCTCCGAGGCCTGCAACCATGCCCGGTGAGAACATGAAAAAGTTGATCGACGCTGAGCGTTCGGGTATAGCAACCCTCAAAGCGTCCGGCGTGGAATCCATAGAGAAAGCGCGGAAGCTCTCTCCAGATAAGCTTTCGAGCGGCGGCCGTGGTCAAGGCGGTCAGGCTGCTCGTGGTGGTGGCGGGCCAGCCGGCCTGAGCAATTGGCCGATCATCGATGGATGGGTGATTCCTGACGATCAATACAAGCTCTATGAAGCGAAGCGTTACAACGACGTTCCGGTTCTGATTGGCTATAATTCCGACGAGGGCCTGAGCTTCTCTCCCGCGCGGACCCCGGAGGATTACATTGCCAGCGTGAAGTCGCGCTTCGGTCCGTTCGCCGATAAACTCATCGCGGCCTATCCCCCGGGTACAGAAACCGTGGCCAAGACCGCACGCGACCTGATGCGTGACGCAGCGTTCGGATGGCAAACCTGGATTTGGGCGCGGTTGCAGTCAAAGACGGGTAAATCCAGGGTGTTTTACTATTACTTCGATCAGCATCCGGATTATCCGGCTGATTCACCGCAGGCCGGGCAAGGATCGCCGCATGGGCAGGAAGTGTCCTATGTATTCCAGCACCTGAATCCGAATCAGCAGCCTGCCAAGTCGGACGAGGTAATTTCGGAGGCTATGGCCACCTACTGGACAAACTTCGCCAAATCCGGCGACCCGAACGGCCCGGGCCTCCCCGAGTGGCCGGCGTTCAGCGACGTCGACCCCGTGGTGATGCACTTTGCCCGGACGCCTCACACCGGGCCGGTCCCCAGTGCCGATGCGCTCAAGGTCATGGATCGGTATTTCGCCTGGCGGAGGACTCCCGAGGGCGAAGCCTTTGTGAAATAGGTCGGGTCAGGTACTCCGGTCCCCATGGCCAGAGCACACAATCAGACACGCGCAATAAGCAGCAACATGAAAGGAGAGATCCAATGACTATTAACAATAAAAAGAAACTAACTCGCAGGGCATTTTTCAGCGATGTAACAGCCTCCACCGCTCTGGCAGCAATAGCAATGGCCCAATTAGGCTCGCCAACGGCGGCACTGGCACAAGAGGATAAGAAGCCTCCGGATAATTTTCGGATGCCATCCAACCTTCCGCCCTGGCCTGAGGGAACTACCGGCAACAAATACGATCATCTGTTCTGCACCAGGCTGAAAGAGAAACCGCTAACAGATACCATACTCAGTCCGACGATCAGTTTCCGCGGTGCAAGCGACCTTCCAGGCGCTGGCATCAATATGGGATTCCGCTATTATGTCAAACCATTTAAGATGGAACTGCAATCACATCACCACGATGTCGATGAATATCTCTTCTTCCTTGGCGCCCAGTTACCGGATCTGACGGCCAATTTCGATGCGGAAATTGAAATATTTTTGGGGCCGGAGTATGAAAGACATATCATTACCAAACCCTGTATCCTCTATATTCCCAGAGGATTCGAGCACAATCCGATGGATATTAAGAGGGTGGGCAAACCGTTATTGTTCATGCCCCTGCTTCTGTCGCCCTATTTCAACGGGTACTACCAGACGGGTTATATGCAATTTATCGGTAATAAAAAGATCGATTAGTAAATTAATTGGACATTCGTGCAGAAACGGATTTATAGTTTCATTACACACTCTGCGCGATGTCCCCTTTTACCAAACCATTTTGAAAGGAGAATGAGACTACCATGAACAGATTTTTAATAGCGCTTTTTATCGGAATTTTTGCCGTTATAGCTGTCCAGGACTTATCCATGGCTCAAACAGCCGGGGGTTCCGAACCGAAGAAGCAGGAAATTCCATTTGAAGTTCTCAGTCCATGGGCGGATGCAGACCCGATCCCGTTAAGAGGGATCTCCCCGAGAATCCAAAGCCTCGCGGGAAAGAAAATCGGATTATTCGTCAATTCCAAGCGGGCAGCCATGCCGATCGCGGAATCAATCGATAAGAGACTTAAGAATATTTACCCCGATATCCAGACAATCGTGTTCCATTCCACAGAGCCGAATGTCAACGAGATCGAGACAAAGAACAAAGAAAAGTTTACTGCCTGGGTCAGGGAAGTTGACGCGGTAATCGCCGTTGTCGGTGACTGAGGGTCCTGTACAAAGTACCTCGTCTATAATGGAATAGCGGTCGAGGACTTTGGCAAGCCGGTCGTGCTACTGGCTAATAATGGTTTTGTTGACGATGCTCATTCAGCTGCATCGAGTAAGGGAATGCCCGGAATCAGAATCGTGGGAGAATCCGTGGCTTGTGAATCCACTGTCATATCCGAGATAGAAGAGGGCGTAGCGGCAGCCATGAAAGACCTGGTTGAAGGCCTGACCAGGCCGCTGAGTCCCGAAGAGAAATCTCCGAAGCAGAAAACAGGCAAGACTCCAAGGGTAGCGTTTAAAGGAACTCTTCAGGAGGTAAACCGGTTCTACTACCGCAAGGGGTGGGGCGACGGTATGCCCATTATTCCGCCGACTGAGGAAGCCGTCGCGGAGATGCTGACCGGGACGGATCTGCCGCCCGACCATATTGTGGCGACGATCATCCCGAGAAAAGGAAAAGCCACGATTGAAAAGATCGCGATTAACGCGGTGATGGCCGGTGCGCTTCCAACCCATATGCCGGTTTTAATCGCTACAGTACAGGCTTTTGCCGATCCGAAAGCCAGGTTTGATACATTTGAAGTAAGTACAGGTTCCTGGGCGCCCTCCCTTACCATCAACGGCCGGATAAGAAGAGACATCCACATCAATTGCAGCTCGGGCGCGCTAAGTCCGGGAAATATCGCTAATTCTGCAATCGGCCGGGCCGTGGGACTTATCGTCAAGAACATCGGCGGAGCAAGAAAGGCTGTCGAGGACATGGGGGTCATCGGCAATCCCGGCAAGTACAGCCTTGTAATCGGTGAGGATGAAGAGGCGAGCCCCTGGGAGCCTCTCAGCGTCGAGCGCGGCTTCACAAAAGAAGACAACACCGTGACCGTGTTCTTTCCCAACACCTTTATTCAGACGGTTCCAGGCGGAACAGACGCAAAAGGGATTCTGGATACGCTTGTAAACATTGGAACCACCAGCATGTCCAGCGTCATTCTTATTCCTTCCTGGGCCAGGGTTTTATCGAGCGAAGGATACACGAAGCAGAAAGTCAAAGAATATATAGCGGAGCATAGCATTGGCGGTTCGAAAATCGCCGGTTTTTCAAACGCCGCCACTCCTTCAAAAATGGATACCGAGAACCTTATAATTCTGGTTGCCGGAGGGCCTGGCTCATTTATAGGCCTGCTTAGGAGCGTTGGCCCCGGATTTTTCAATAATACCCTTGTCACTAAAAAAATAGAATTGCCGAAAAATTGGGACAAGCTGGTGGCGAAGTACAGTAATCTCAAACCGATTTACGAGAAGTACTAGAAGCAAATGCCATGAATTCCAAAGATCCGGTTCATGGAATTCATGGCTTTACGGCTGTGTAATAAGCGGGACGATTCTTTAATAATCCAATTGAAAAAAGATATTGAACTATGAACGAGCGTCCTTCTTCATATCATGCGCAGTAAACAGCAACATGAAAGGAGAGATTCAATGAGTTCTATTACCAGTAAAAAGAATCAAACCCGCAGGGCATTTTTCAGTGATTTAACAGCCTCTACCGCTCTGGCGGCAATGGCATTGGCTCAATTAGGTTCGCCAACGGCTGCAATGGCGCAAGAGCAATAGAAGCCCCTGGATAATTTTCGGGAGACACCCAACCTTTCCCCCTGGCCCGAAGGAACTACCGGTAACAAATACGACCACCTGTTCTGCACCAGGCTGAAAGAGAAACCGTTAACCGACACCATACTGAGTCCGACGATCAGTTTCCGTGGTGCCAGTGACCTTTCTGGCGCTGGCATAAATATGGGATTCCGTTATTATGTCAAACCATTCAAGATGGAACTGCAATCACATCACCACGATGTCGACGAATATCTCTTCTTCCTGGGCGGTCAGTTACCGGATCTGACGGCCAATTTTGATGCGGAAATTGAAATATTTTTAGGGCATGAGTACGAAAGACACATTATTACCAAGCCATGTATCCTCTATATACCCAGAGGATTCGAGCATAATCCAATGGACATAAAAAGGGTGGGTAAACCGTTACTGTTCATTCCACTACTTCTGGCACCCTATTTCAACGGATACTACCAGACGGGTTACATGTAATTCATCGGGAATGAAAAATTAGATTAGAGATTCGATATTTGTTTATTGCTTGAAGAAAAAATGTAAAATGAACTACTCCGCAGTTGAGCGGGGGGGAATTAACATAATAAATTTGCATTGTGCATTGGGGTCGGGCCACGGCAACTTATTGATATCTAAGGATTAATGTTCCAGCAATAGGTGTTTTTGGGCCCTATATCCCACAAGCTCCTTCACCTTTTCAACAAAGGGTCTGTTTCCCACCGCGAGACTGCCACTCCATTCTTCCTTTCGTTCTTTTTTGCCATCTCCCATGTATTCATTTACCCAACCATTGTGACTTATCCTCAATTGTTCATAAGACCCGACTCCAAACAACCTTTGCAGCCGATCATAATTAATGAGAGCCTTTTTTCTCCTGTGTTCCTGGATTTCATTATAATGCAATAATGCCTCTTCGTTCTAGCCATAGATTCTCTCTAATAAACACGTTTTTGCCTTCAAAAAACTCAATATAGGCCTTTTTCATAGGGTAAAAATAGCAATTATTCAATTCATATCAATAAGTTGCCGTGGTCCGATAAAATGAGAAAGATGGTCTCCTTTGAGGAGAGACCTCATTTGTGTTAGGAAATTTTCACTTAAAGAAAAAAATAACACAAAGAAAGGAGACCAAAATGAAGGATACCATTTATGATCACTATATTGCAATAGATTGGTCAATTGAAAACATGGCTATTGCCCGCATTACGAAAAAATCAAATAAAATCGTTCTAACCGATGTGCCATTAGATATTTTAGAAATAAAGGTCTATTTAAGAAAGCTCAAAGGCTCCAAGATATTAATGGTTGAAGAAACAACCACATCGCAATGGTTATATACAGAGTTGAGGGATTATGTGGACAGGATGGTAATCTGCGATCCCCATAGAAATAAGCTTCTAAATGATGGGCCAAAAACAGATAAAATCGATGCGACTAAATTGGTGCATCTTTTGAAAGCCGGGCTTATTAAAGAAGTCTATCATTCCACAGACAAGTTTTTATGTCTCCGCCGGTTTGTAAGTGGCTATGAAGATCTGGTCAAAGCAGGAGTCCGGTTACAAAATCAACGCTATTCACTTCTCAGGGCTTGCGGGAAACGGGGCTATGATTGGGCGGGCACGAAGTTGGACTCGGAAGGTGATCAATATGCCCTGGATTGTTTAGATAGGCAGATAGAGGTTTATAAACAAGAAAAGGAAGGTTATGAAAAAAGATTTAAGAGACTTACTAAAGAATATCCTGAGATAAGTCATCAGAAGAGTCTTCCTGGTATAGGTCCCATCCATGCGGTAAAGATTGTTGCCCGTGTCGTAACTCCGTATCGCTTTGCCGATAAGGGTCATTACTTGAGTTATATAGGGTTGATCAAGTTAGAAAAGGTAAGTGGCGGAAGAAGTTATGGCAGAAAGAATTCTCGTTACTGCCGGCAATTAAAGAGTATTTATAAAACAAGTACCTGGGCGGCCATAAGCGGAAATAACCCAATCAATGACTACTATGAATATTTAATCAAGGTGAAAGGGTATCCTGAACATAATGCCCGGCATAGTGCCTGTCGAAGATTGGCCATTCTAAGTTTGGGGGTTTTTAAGAGCGGCAAGAAATATCAACCATACCGGAGGGATCATGTAAAAGGTAATCAAGAGGTTAAAACAGGCCTGTAAGCATCGTATTCAAAGAATCCCGTCAAATGTGGATAACGGTCTTACAGGCGAGGGGAGAGAGCTCAATGTGGGGTCGTAATAAATCCATCTTATTTGGATATATAGTTCAATGGTCCGATTAGCCCCCCCTCTATTCCTAGAATTTATCGTAACCCATTCCCTGGTAAGAAGAATGATTTGCCATGGATAGAGAGTTCAGATAGGCGACTGAGGGATACTGCTAAAACCTTCTTAATATCCTTCAGATAAAGCAAGATCCGTTAAGATAGATAAAATGGGGTTTCAAAGAACAGAGGTGCAAATGGCAACCTACGGAGACCGTAAGCAAGAAAAAAAGTGATCTTCTTGCTAATGGAGAGATATTTTTTCTTGACTTACTTTCTCATAGGCGACCCCACATTAACATTAAAACACATTAATATTTTGAAAATCCTAATTAGAAAGCCTTAGAAGGAAGATGATTGGAAAGCCGTATTCGGGAAAACTGAACGTATGGTTTGATGAGGGGGGATTGGAAATAGGGCATGGTTGGGCTGCTCAGGCACTGTCAGACGAAAGGGACAAAAACGGTTATGCGCTACCTAAACTACTACGCCAGTTCTCTACTCTACCGGTCTACGTCCCTTATTTATGGTCGTTGCTACCTATTTTGTTTCAAATTGATTCCAAACAAAACTGCTATTGTCTTTCAAGCACCTTTATTATCTTAATAGGTTTACCATCTTTACTACCTATCAAGGTCTGCTTCATTGTTTTGCCGTCCTCACTTACGATTTTAAGGTACCTGGCAATTTGTTTACCATCTTTCATGATGTTCACGCACCAGTGCCCTGGTTCAATTAATGTTTGAACATAGATCACTCCTTCATCGAGAGTCCTGGAAAGGCACTTGGCAAATCCTCCTTGTTTCGGCCATGTCCATAAAGCTGTATATAAAGAGTCATCCGGATTAATAGTTTTTATGGATAATTCTATCAAATCTCCCTCGATTTCATGGTATGTATTTATATCTTCTTTTATCCCCTGTTGATCAGCAGGAAAACTTGATTTCGCCAGATTGGTCTTCCATGTGCCTATAATTGGGTCAGCGGCCCAAAGGGTTCCAGGAAAAGCAAAAATAAGAAGAATAAAAAAAATTTTCACATAATTTCCTCCAATTATTATAGTGTTATCGATTAATTCCTATTTTTCAGTTAATTTGATAAGAATTCCCTTTTAGTGAGTTTAATATATGGAGGCCGATCTTGTGTGTCAAGAAAGGAAAACAAGAGGCGTAGTCATTCCTGACATCTCCATATGCTATTTCTGGATGAAAACCTTGCTTACTATTTACTGATCACTGTTAGTTAAACACCGATATATCCCGATCTTTATCATCTCTGAATATCTTCCGGTCTTCTACTTCCCTTACCATTACATGGTGTAATATGCCGGGTGTATCTAATCTGGATGTTCTGGGAATATCTGAATCTTGCTCATAGCTCTCTAACATGTCATGTTGTTTTATTTTTAAAGGACGTTCCCATTAGTCCCACTAGTAGCGCGGGCCATAATGAGGTACAGGTAAACCAACCTCCAGGGCTCCCAGATCCGGGGCTTCTCCGGTAAAGTCATCGTTCACATTGGGGAGAATGCATGCTGCCTCAACTGCTGCTGAATCAGGTTTAAGCCGAAAATCCAGGTCGTCGGCATTGAAGATTTTAGTAATCTCATCCGGATAAACAGGTGGATGCACACGCTCAAAGATATCATAATCTACGAGTATGCTGTGCTCATCCCGTCCTGTGGCCTGGCTGTATTCCGCGAGGGTATTATACTGGCGCTCTTTCCTGGGATTTTTATAGTCCTTCAGTATATCAAATGGAGGAGAGTTCCATCCAAAGGAATAGTCCGCGTCCGGGTCGGGACGGAAGCCGTTGTAATCAGACGATGTGTAATTGGTAAAAGTGTCCACAGAGAAAACAGTCACTCCGGGCACCCAGTCAAGGATGAGATTATTCCGAAAATGATAGTTTAAACCTGAACCGACATTCGCGCTCGCAATAGATGTATTGTGATAATAGATGGAACCTGACGGGTGATTTGCATGTTTTATAAAGCCCGTGCTCGATCCATGGTATATAATATTCCGTATAAAATAAGCCGGCCCGCCGTAAAGGGTTTGTGAGCTTAAGGCCTGGGCTGCTCCGTCTATGCAATAGTTGCGCAGGACACGAATATTATACATGGTTCCGTCTGCCTCTATCGCATTGTCATGTACGTTCTGAATAAAATTATTATAGAAGTCGTTTGCCCTGAACATCCTGTCTTCTTTTAGCACTTCTTCAACCGGATAGATATCCGGGTGGCCGTATGGAGGATAGCCTTCCGGGACACCATATGTGGCATGACATATTCCGTTATGGAAATGCGTAATGTAATTGTAACAGACAACATGACCCGACCCGGCCAATTTGACAGCATATTCGGACAGGCATTTTTCATAGGGGAAAAGCGGTTCAGGCATCCTGGGACTCTTGAGAAACCATGAATGTATTTCGCTTTGGTCATGCCTGCCGATAAATACGTTATCAGCGATGTAGAAGTCCTTCGAGCCTGACCAATCGGAGTAAATGCCTTTATCGACATTCTCAATCAGGCACCTAATGACTGTTAACCCACTGCAACCGGTTATCCTTTTTTGGCCGGCCCAAAATGCGACATCAGTATTGCGGATGATCAGCCCCTCAAAGTAATTATAATCTGCGGCCATGACATTAAAGAGATTGAAATTGCCGTTGCCGTCGAAAATGACCTCTTCGCCATCCGCAGCCTTTATCACAATAGGCTTTTCGGGGGTTCCTTTTTGGGTCAGGAAATAGGTCCCGGAGAATTTTGCGCCTTGTCCTTGTCTCCAGATGTCAGCCCCATAAAAAGTCCAATCCTCTTTGTAAACTCCCTCATGGATCAGTATAGTATCTCCGGGCTGGACGCGAGGCGGGTGAAGATTCCACCAGTCTGCCGTGCACCCTCCACCGGCATAATAGGCCTGCATCAGGTTGACGAAATTAGGTTCTTCCTTGGGTCCAGCATAATCCCAGGGATAGACGTGGTAGACATTGCCACCCTTAAAAGGTCTCGGCTCAGGACGGGTACGTACTCTTACAATTTGTTCCTTCGAAGGTTTACCATTGACACCATCCGGATCCGACATAAGGAACCTGCACTCATACTCTGTGTCAGGTTGCAGATCCATTATGCTTCCGGCAAACAGGTTTGGTGTTACATAATCGATCCAATTGACAGAAAAGGCATCAATGCATTCTTCATTTTGGATGCGTAAAAGAGGCAGCGCCTTTTTCCAGGAATATTCTCCCTTTTTACGGTACCACACTTCCACAGTAGCATTATGGTTGGCATCCCCATCGATATACCATTCAAACCCTAAGCATATGAGAGTAGGAGGTTCAATGACGAATTTTCCCGGTTTGACCGCGTTCCGTTCTTCCCGACTTTTGCCATACTTCTCCTGATGTTTTTCGGCAGATACTGTGCCATAGCCACAGCCGGATAGACCTACAAATAGGAGAAAAACAAGGGAAAACACTATGAAAAAATTCCTTTTGATTTTCATATACTACCTCCTTTTTCGGAGACCTCTATCATTGACTATCTGGACAATACCTTGATTTCCCGGGTAGCTGCGCCCTTAGCCCCCTCCGTATCCGTAAATGTCATTGTAATTGAATAGATTCCAGGATTTTCGTAGACGTGATTAACCATAGGACCACCAATTGTGAGAGCACTGCCATCTCCCCAATCCCATGTGGTGCCTGCCCATTCAGGCAGTGCCGGATGATGATAAGATGTCTTGTCATCGTAAAAAAAGTATGAATCATTCCACACCAGGACAAGATCTCCCACCCTTACTTTCTCT
>CAYQNR010000004.1:0-72403 GCA_964418945.1 uncultured Desulfobacteraceae bacterium | reverse complement strand
GTCGAAGGACTCATGTCGAGTCGCTCAGGGCCGAAAGGCCTCTAGGTGGAACGAGTGGCTATATGTAGACTCAAAGTATCCGGAGGCCTATCCCGTGCCCCTGATTTTTGAAGATATGAGACGAGTCGGGTGATCGTTTTTCCTTGACATACAAGTCAAAACTCTCCTATACTCACACCCCGAAAACGGGGTTCTTATCAACTCAACTGAAGTCAGCCATTATTATTTAACATCTTACCAGCAGTATGATAATCTTCAAAAGAGGTATGACATGAAACTAGAAGGTAAAGTCGCACTGATAACAGGCGGCGGAGGCGGTATCGGCGCGGCCGTATCGGAGAGATTCGTTAAGGAAGGCGCTAAAATCTGTATAACCGGGCGACGCCAAAAGGTATTGGAAGCGATGGCAAAAAAACTGCCGGTTGGCAGTGTGGAAGTGTTCCCCGGTGATGTGTCAAAGGAAGAAGACGTCAAGGGAATGGTAGCGGCGACAGTGAAATTCGGCGGAAAAATCGACATCCTGGTCAACAACGCCGGGATCAGCATGATGGGTTCCGTCACCGATCTGGACATGGAAAACTGGCATAAAACCTTATCCATTAATTTAACCGGGCCCTTTATGTTGATGAAAATGGCTATTCCCCACATGATCGAGGCGGGTGGGGGTTCCATCATTAATATCGCCTCGGTAGGTGGTCTACGTTGCCTGCCTGAAAGGCCGGCTTATTGTACGACCAAAGCGGGACTGATTATGCTGACTAAACAGGCGGCGCTGGATTATGGTAAGTATAACATTCGCTGTAACGCGGTTTGTCCCGGTGGTGTCAAGACTGAGATGACGGAAGCCGATTTCGGCCAGGTAGGAAAGATGATTGGCATGGAGACCGAGGCCTTCGTTAATGAGATTTCAACCGAGATGCCCTTAAATCGGTTCGCTGATGTTCACGAGATTGGTGGCATTTGCACATTTCTGGCTAGTGAAGATTCCTCTTTTATGACTGGCGCTGAATTGGTAATCGATGGTGGAACAGCTATCGTTGACGTGGTTGGCGCCGGTATATCGGGCGCGGTTCGTAGATCCGGAAAGGCATAAAAACAAGAGGGCGTGGTTGCGGCGACAACCACGTCCGCGATACCCAAATCAAAAAGGTCCCCTTAAAAGCAGTCACCTGTTCGATCGCGATCACCACTTGACCCGACTCAACTGCAATGTTGAAGTCCGAAAAATCCTGAAATAGCAGTGCAATATAGAAATATAGGCCTGAATGAACACAACCGGGCTGAGGACTCGGGTATTTCGATTATGTGTTCAAAATATATACAATTATGCCCCAGAGAATCGGGTTTAATCCGGTTAAGGAATACGCTAGTTGATGATATCCAAATATTTTGCGCTATATGGCCTATGGGGTTTTCTTTTAAGCGGTGAACTCGTTTATGTGCTATGACTCCGCAAAATACCAAACGAGGCGGGCGGGTAGCCTTTTCCAGACTTGGCCCCACTCGAGAATCTTGTATTATCTTATAACTATTCCGCCCGCCTGGGTGACACCTTACGTAAATAGCATGCTGTTAATGTTTTCGCCGCGTAAAAGAGAGCCCCATAGGCCATTAAGGTGCTTATTATAAGGTTTAACCTTTTGGTTCTTTACGTATTCATTAACCGGATGAAAAATAATCGGCTTATCGTGTAGGATGCGGATAATAATTTGAACAATCACACAGAGGAATGATGAAATGAAAAAGGCTGTTATTTGTGCGGCGACAATCTGTTTCTTCCTGATCTCTTTACCTTATACGTCATGTTTGTCGTTTCAAAGGCTCTCGGCATACGACCCTCAAGTGAAGGAATTGCTTGATCAAATGACTCTGGAAGAGAAGATCGGTCAGATGACCCAGCCCGAACAGGACCAGGTTCTCAGCAACCCGGGAGACATACGGAAGTATTTCATCGGTTCCGTACTCAGTGGCGGCAATTCTGATCCGGCCGAGGGAAACAGCCTGGAGGCCTGGACAGACCTGTACGATAAGGTACAGGAACAGGCAATGAAGACACGGCTGGGGATTCCGGTTCTGTACGGAATCGACGCTGTCCACGGGCACAGCAACGTTCTGGGCGCCGTCATATTTCCGCACAATATTGCCCTTGGGTGCACACGGGATGCGGATCTTGTCGAAAGAATCGGACGTGTCACGGCGAAGGAAATGCGAGCGACCGGGATTCAGTGGACATTCGGACCGTGCGTTACCGTTCCCCAGGATATCCGCTGGGGCCGAACCTACGAAGGGTTTTCGGAGGATCCGGAGATTGTCCGGAGGTTCGGTAAAGCCGCCGTAATGGGTCTTCAGGGCACGGATCTGTCAAATCCTCTTTCGGTACTGGCCTGCGCCAAGCATTATGTGGGTGACGGCGGCACAACAGGGTCAAGTACCCCTTCGTTCATTTTCATCCAACCTAAGCCAGGCGGTGTATGGCTCGACCAGGGGAATACGGAAGTGGATGAAGCCGAACTGCGCCGCATCCACCTACCCGGATACATCGCCGCCATCGAGGCAGGTGTAGGAAGTATCATGCCCTCCTACAGTTCATGGAAAGGCGTCAAGTGCTCCGCGAGCAAACGGCTGCTTACGGAAATCCTTAAGGAGGAACTCGGGTTCGAGGGCTTCTTGATTTCCGATTATAATGCAATCGACCAGATAGACCCCCAGGATCCCAAGAGATCTATCATGGTTTCGATCAATGCAGGCATGGACATGGCGATGGTGCCAAGCGCGTACCGCGGATTTTTCAACAATCTCAAAGAGCTTGTCGAGGAAGGCAAAGTGCCGGTGTCCCGCATCGACGATGCCGTTACACGTATCCTGCGGGTCAAGTTCGCTCTGGGACTGATGGATAAGAACCGGCCTCAAACAGCCGACAGGACATTGCACGAGGATTTTGGGTGTGAGGAACACCGGGCGTTGGCGCGGGAAGCGGTACGCAAATCGGTGGTGCTTCTGAAGAATGAAAACCAGACCCTGCCCATTTCAAAAGAGATCGCTCGAATCCATATTTCGGGCAAGAGCGCAGACAATATAGGCAATCAGTGCGGCGGCTGGACCGTCCTCTGGCAAGGACAGACCGGCAACGTAACGCCGGGCGGTACAACAATCCTGGAGGCCGTCAAAGCTGCGGCATCCGAAGATACTGAGGTAACCTACACCCTGGACGGCACCGGGGCCGAGGGCGCATCGCTGGGTATCGCCGTAATCGGTGAACTCCCGTATGCCGAGGGTGTAGGCGATAGTGGGAATCTGTCCCTGGATGCCCAGGATATTGCCGTAGTTAAGAATCTAAAAAGCGCTGGGATTCCTGTTGCCGTTCTTATTATTTCCGGGCGTCCGTTGATCGTCAATGAGATCCTGCCGCAGACAGACGCGCTGCTGGCTTCGTTCCTTCCCGGCACCGAGGGCCAGGGAATCGCCGATGTCCTATTCGGAGGCTACAATCCTACCGGCAAGCTGTCGTTTTCATGGCCGAAATCGAACGACCAGTTGTCCCTGAATGTGAATATGCCTGCAGTGGAGTATGATCCGCTCTTCGAATTAGGCTATGGGCTGAGTTATTAATAATTGCTCGTATCTGCTTCCCGCCGCAATATCCTGCGGCTGAATTCATTTGACATACAAGGGGAAATTCAATACGCTCAAACGTTACAAGAGTGAGTTTTTATCAAAAAGAGCCTCATCAGATCATATTGGCATTCATATTATGTTGATTATGCGTGAATTTTTTACCCAGTTGTCACACCTGAGAATCATTTGCGGCTCAATTACAAAGTGATTAAAGAACTTGGACTGAACGTGAGTGAAGGTCTGTTAAGCAGGGCAGACGAGATAATTCGTTAGAGATAGGAGCATTAAAATGAATACAAGAAAAAAAATAAGGCATGGTTTGCATTATATGTTTGCGGTCTTGCTGGCCGTAGTTTGGATGATTTCAGGGGGATGTGCTGAAAAGAAACAAGAAGTGTATCATGTGGGCATCCTGTCAGGCCTGGATTTCTTTGCCAATACAGCAGACGGATTTAAGGAAAAGATGACCGAGTTAGGATATATCGAAGGCAGTAATATAATTTATGACCTGCAAGAGACGAACTTTGACATTGCCTTATATAAAAGCATACTCAATAAATTCGTGGCAGACAAGGTTGATTTGATTTTTGTCTTTCCTACGGAAGCGACCCAAGAAGCAAAGGCAGCCACCAAAGGAACCGGCATCCCTGTGATTTTTGCCAATGCTTTCATAGAAGACACGGACATAGTAGACAGCGTGCGGCAGCCTGGCGGCAATATAACCGGCGTGCGCTGGGCAGGCCCGGACATCGCGGTCCAGCATTTTGAGATAATGCGTGAGCTGGTGCCAAGTGCCACGCGTATGTTCATACCATATCAGAAGGGATATCCCATTGTAAAGAGCCAGCTCGAGGCGCTACGACTGGCATTCGCGGCGGAAGGTTTGACCATGATTGAGCTTCCGGCAAGCAATGCTGCAGAGCTTGAGGCAGAATTTAACATGAAGGCGGAATCGGCCAATGGCAAGACAGACGCTATTCTGATGATGGCCGAACCACTTTGCGTGAATCACGATGTATTTGAGGTAATCGGCAAATTCGCAGATGAACGCAATATCCCGGTTGGGGGCACTTTAATGTCCATCGGGGGACACGAGTCTGTCTTTGGATTAATCCCTCAAGACATTCCCCAGGGCAGACAAGCCGCATATTTGGCAGACAAAGTATTGAAAGGCACCAAAGCAGGCACAATCCCTGTTGTTACGGCCGAGTGTTTCTTGCAAATAAACTTCAAAGCAGCCAAGAAACTCGGGATAACAGTGCCTGAGGGCATTTTGAGCAGGGCAGACGAGATAATTCGTTAATTGATATTACTGAAAAAGAGGTTGCATAAAATGAATCAAAGTAAGCCACTTATATCCAGGCGGAAAATAATTCTTACGACTTTTTTGATTATGGCTTGTTTATTTATAAGCGGTTGCGGTGAGAAAAAAGAAAAGGTGTATCATGTGGGTATTGTATCCGGAGCAGGGGCTTTTATTGAAATAGCCGATGGCTTCAAGGCCAAAATGAACGAGTTGGGCTACATAGAGGGCAGGAACATCGTCTATGACCTCCATGAATTGGACGCTGATCCTGCAGGGGAAGAGCGGGTCGCCAGGAAATTTGTGGAAGACAAGGTTGATTTGATTTTCGCCTTTCCAACCGGGCCGTCATTTGCGGCTAAGGCTGCTGCCCAGGGGACAAACATCCCGGTGGTTTTTGCCCTGGCAGGCATAGAAGGCAATAACCTGGTGGAGAGGATATCTAAACCAGGCGGGAATATCACAGGTGTTCGTTTTCCCGGCCCGGAGAGCACAGTTAGGCGTCTCGATATCCTGCACGAGTTGGCGCCGCAGGCCAACCGAATTTATATAATCTATGATCATAACTACCCCAATGCAGCCATCGCGATTGAGCAGTTACGCTCGGCAATCCGGGATATGGGTTTAACCCTGGTGGAAGATCCTATCAACAATCTTGAGGAACTACCGGCTGCCCTGCAGAAGAGAGCCGCTTTAGATGATATTGGCATTGATGCTATACTGATTATGCCTGAGATGCTTACCCAGACGTCTGAAGGTTTCGGGGAGATCCTCAAATTTGCGAATGAACATAAAGTGCCTATTGCCGGTGCCATGGCCTATACCGCAGACCTTGGGGCCGTGTTTAGTTATAGTCCTGACACTTTTGAAATGGGCACACTTGCCGCTATCCAGGCCGACAAAATATTTAAAGGTGCCCCGGCCGGCACAATCATGGTTGTCACACCCACGATGCATTTGAGGCTGAATTACAAAGTGATTAAAGAACTGGGACTGAACGCGAGTGAAGGTTTGTTAAGCATGGCAAAGGAGATAATTCGTTAAATTGTCGAAGCTTGAAGTAAAGAAATAAGGAATTTCCGGAGCAAGCTTTGCCAGAGGAATTAAGGTAAAAAATTTATTAAGGGGTGATTAAAATGAGTCTAAATAGACGAATTAAATCTACGCAGCGAATGCTGATTTTAACCCTGTTAGTTGTGATTTGCGGGGCTTTGAGTGGTTGTGGTGAAAAAAAGGAAAAG
Organism: uncultured Desulfobacteraceae bacterium; assembly: GCA_964418945.1. Taxonomy (GTDB): domain Bacteria; phylum Desulfobacterota; class DSM-4660; order Desulfatiglandales; family HGW-15; genus CAYUYB01. Next base: position 66,244 of record CAYQNR010000004.1, on the reverse strand, counting down.
GTATATCGGGTAGGTATTATGTCTGAATTTGTAGAAGGTTTTGTCCCTATAGCAGACGGCTTCAAGGCCAGAATGACTGAGTTGGGCTATGCAGATGGCAAGAACATAACTTACGATATCCAGATAGAGAACATGGATCCATCACAAAGAAGAGGGGTTGTAAGAAAATTCGTGCAGGACAAGGTTGACTTGATTTTTGCATTTCCCACTGGGGCGAGCGTTGCAGCTAAGGAAGCCACCCAGGGGACAGACATCCCTGTGGTTTTTGCCAACGCCAACATAGAAGGTACTAATCTGGTAGAGAGCGTGCGCCAACCAGGCGGGCATATAACCGGTGTTCGCTTCCCCGGCCCGGACAACGATGTCATGCGTCTTGGGTTCTTGCACGAGTTGGCGCCGCAGGCCAAACGAGTTTTGATAATCTATAATCCCAATTATCCTACCACACAAAGAGTGATTGAGGCGTTGCGCCCAGCGGCCTCGTCCTTAGGCATAACGTTGGTGGAAGATCATGTCATCGGTGTGGAAGGACTTCAGGCTTCTCTGCAGAAGAGAGCAGCCTTGGATGATATTGGCATTGATGCTATTCTGCTTATGCCTGACTTTATTAACCATTCACCTGATGGTTTTGCGGCGATCGTCAATTTTGCGAATGAACACAAAGTGCCTATTGGCGGTGGCGCTAATTTTACAGCGGACCTTGGCGCCATGTTCAGTTTTGTCCCTGACTTTTTTGAAACGGGCATGCTTGCCGCTACCCTGGCCGACAAAATATTTAAAGGTACCCCGGCCGGTACAATCCCGGTTGTCACACCTGAGAATCATTTGCGGCTCAATTACAGAGTGATTAAAGAACTTGGACTGAACGTGAGTGAAGGTTTGTTAAGCAGGGCAAAGGAGATAATTCGTTAATTAATATTACTGAAAAAGAGGTTGCATAAAATGAATCAAAGTAAACAACTTAAATCCAGGCGGAAAATAATTCTTGCAACTTTTTTAATTATGGCTTGTTTATTTATAAGCGGTTGCGGTGAGAAAACGGAAAAGGTGTATCGGGTGGGTATTGTATCCGGATTAGCGTCTTTTATCGAAATGGCCGATGGCTTCAAGGCCAAAATGACCGAGTTGGGCTACATAGAGGGCAAGAACATCGTCTATGACCTCCATGAATTGGACGCTGACCCTGCAGGGGAAAAGCGAGTCGCCAGGAGATTTGTGGAAGATAAGGTTGATTTAATTTTCGCCTTTCCAACCGGGCCGTCATTTGCGGCTAAGGCTGCCGCCCAGGGGACAAACATCCCGGTGGTTTTTGCCATGGCAGGCATAGAAGGCAATAACCTGGTGGAGAGGATATCCAAACCAGGCGGGAATATCACCGGTGTTCGTTTTCCAGGCCCGGAGATGACAGTTAAGCGTCTCGATATCTTGCGCGAGTTGGTGCCGCAGGCCAACCGGATCTATATAATCTATGATCATAACTACCCCAATGCACCCATCGCGATTGGGCAGTTGCGGCCGGCAATCCGGGACACGGGTTTAACCCTGGTGGAAGAGCCTATCAACGATCTGGAGGAATGTCAGGCTGCCCTGCAGAAGAGAGCCGCATTAGATGATATTGGCATTGATGCTATCCTGATGATGCCTGATATTCTTACCCACTCTTCCGAATGTTTCGGGGAGATCCTCAAATTTGCGAATGAACATAAAGCGCCTATTGCCGGTACCGTGGCCCATACCGCGGACCAGGGGGCTGTATTTAGTTATGGTCCTGACACCTTTGAAATGGGCATACTTGCCGCTATCCAGGCCGACAAAATATTCAAAGGTAGCCCGGCCGGCACGATCATGGTTGTCACACCCACGATGTATTTGCGGCTGAATTACAGAGTGATTGAAGAACTGGGACTGGACGTGAGTGAAGGTTTGTTAAGCATGGCAAAGGAGATAATTCGTTAAATTGTTAAAGCCTGAAACAAAAAAAGCAAGCAAGTTCCGGAGCTTGACGGTTACTTTAGCTATTTCTTTTTTGGCCTTGAGCGCGGTGGTTCTGCTGATTGTCAGTGGCTTGGACATGTATTTCAACTTCAAGAGCCAGGAAGATTTAGTTGTCACTCAGCAAAAACTAATTGCCCAGGAGGCGGCGAATTCGGTCAAGGGGTTCATTCAAAAGAAATTTGGAGTATTGGAAACGGCAAACAGTGTTGGCAATCTGGCAATGGCAAGCCAGGAAGAGAAGAAACTGGTCCTGGATAAGTTGCTGGGCCTTGAACCCGCCTTTCGTCAGTTGATCCTGTTAAACGCACAAAATCGGGAATTACAAAGAACAGCGCGTGTATCAAGACTGGCATTAGATCAATCAACCGGACAGTTCGAGAGTGAGTTGTTTTCTCAGGCGAGTAAGGGAAAAACATATGTCAGTCCGGTATATATTGATAAAGTAACCAGCGAGCCGCTGATGATAATGGCTGTTCCGATCACAGATGTCTTCGGTATTTTTAAGGGGATCCTGACGGCCGAGGTAAACTTGAAATTCATGTGGGATCTTGTAGGTAGCATAAAGTTTGGTAAAGCGGGCGTGGCCTATGTGGTCGACAAACAAGGCAATCTAATAGCCTTTGGCGACATAAGTCGTGTTTTAAGGAGAGAAAAATTAGACCACTTGCAGGAGGTGGCTAGATTTGTAGAAGGGCATGAATTAACTCATGAAGACCACGCTGACATATCAAAGGGTATCAGAGGAAATAAAGTCGTAGCAAACCACGCGCATATTGGTAGTCCTGATTGGGCGGTTGTAGTTGAATTGCCCGCCCTGGAGGCATACGAGCCTGTAATTAAGGCGCTTACACGATCGATATCATTTATGTTAGTATGCTTTATCCCGGCCACTATGTTAGGTATCTATCTCTCCAAAAAGATAACAAAACCGATCATAGATCTGAGAAATGCTACCAGAAAAATCAGCAAAGGTGATTTGGATACCCAGATAAAGAGTGCGTCACATGATGAAATAGGAGAACTGGCCACAAGTTTCAACAAGATGGTTGAAAATTTAAACAGGACGACAGTTTCGCGTGATGAACTTGCTGAAGAAGTGGTTGAACGCAAGAAGGCTGAGGAGGCACTGAGAGAAGCCAAAAAGCAGGCAGAAATAGCCTCGGAAGCAAAAAGCCGGTTTTTAGCCAATATGTCTCATGAAATTAGAACTCCAATGAACGCGATTATAGGGTTTACAGGGTTGTTGCAGGATACCAACCTTGATGAAGTGCAGAGCGACTATGTAAAGACCATGCATAGTAGCGGGAATCTCTTACTTGCGCTCATTAATGATATCCTGGATTTTTCAAGAGTTGAGGAGAAAGATTATGAGCTTGAGTGCATTGACTTTGATTTTATGTATCTTATTGAGAGTGTATTATCGATGATAAGATCCAAAATGGTCGGGAGTTCTGTTGATGTACTCTACCGTATGGAAGAGGGGCCGAGATATTTCAAGGGGGATCCGACACGTATCCGTCAGATATTGATTAATTTGATTGGTAACGCAATCAAGTTCACTGAAAAGGGAGAAATATTTACAACGATAGGCTTGGATCCAAGTGACAAGCAGGGAGATGGCGAGCCAGGCCTGATCCGCACGCTCAGACTGACTATTCGGGATACAGGTATTGGCATCCCGGAAGATAAAAAGGAGTCGATATTCGAGATATTCACACAGGCTGATGCTTCAACGACTCGTAAATATGGCGGTACGGGATTGGGATTATCGATTACAAAGGCCTTTGCTGAGAAGATGGGGGGAGAGATTTGGGTAGAATCGGAAGAGGGGAAAGGAAGTGAGTTCATTTTCACTCTAAAACTTGCGCAGGCAAAACCGATTATTGAGGCCGAAATAGAACCAATAAGTTTCGAATCTTTGAAGGGAAAGCGGGTGGTTATAGTTGATGATAACCGTCATGCCGGCGAAATATTTAAGGAATACTGCATGACTGCAAAAATGCACGTTCTATTTGTCGCCCATTCAGCACAGGAAGCTGTATCGTTTCTTGCATCAGAAGAAACACTCCCTGATCTTGTCATTAGTGATACGATGATGCCTGAAATGGATGGGTATGAATTCATTGAGAAGATTCGGGAAGATGAGAGATTAAGGCATCTAAAGGTCATAGCGGCTACATCAGATGCGGTTCCCGGTCAATCGATGCATGCAAAGATGAAGGGGTTTGATGGGTATTTACCAAAACCCATTATTCGCAGAGAACTGATAAATGTAATCAGGACGGTATTCGGTGATAAACGTAAAGGAGAAACCTATATTATCACGCGTCATTTGGCCGAGGAAGTCTTTTTTAAGGGGCTGAAGGTATTGGTGGCGGAAGACAACCCGGTAAACATGAAACTGATGGAGACATTACTTAAGAAATATGGGCTTATCGTTGATAAGGCAAAAAATGGGAAGGAAGCGGTTGAGAAGCTGAGGGCTAATAATTCGTACGATGTCGTTTTTATGGACATACAGATGCCGGAGATGAATGGAATAGAAGCAACAGAGATAATTCGTAATGATATAAGTAAAGAAATCCCCATTATCGCGCTCACGGCCGCGGTGATGCAGGAAGATCGGGAACAAGCGCTTGCCGCCGGAATGAATGATTTTCTCGAAAAACCGATTAAGGTGGACCGGTTAAAAGAGGTTCTACAGCAACATTGTGTGTAGTATTTGCGAGCGTACTCTGAAAATCCCGCCAGTTAAGGCTAAGATTCTACTCTTTTTTAGCGCCATTTATTATCGGATTATTTCCTTTGCCTGGCCTAATAGACCTTCACTTGCAGTTAGTCCGAGATCCTGGATGGCCTTATAATTCAGATAGAGATAGTTCTCCGGTGTGATCAACGGAATTGTACCGGCTGGAATGCCGTTGAATATTTTGTGGGCCGAGAGAGCGGCCAGCTTTCCCATTTCCGAATCGTCAGGCAGAAAGGAGAATACCGCACCCAGATCAAGGGTAAAGGGAACCCCTCCACCAACAGGGAGATTGTGTTTTTTCGCGAATTCAATGATGGCCTTGGATACGTCCGGTGACTGGGAAAGGCCTTCCGGCAGCAGTAGAATGGCATCAACATTGACTTTGCCGGATGCTACCAGGTTCTGCAGGTCCGCCTCGACTTCCTCGATTGTTTCATTGGGAGCTTCCAGGAGTTGCACGTCATAGGATGAAACGGCTTCACGCAATGCTTCCAGTATAGCGACCGTATTGGGATAGTTGGGATTATACGTGGCCCAAATTCGTTTGGTTTCGGGTTTTATTTCAAGCATCAATTCCAGGTGTTTAACTGTGTTATCCGGACCGGGAAAGCGCACGCCGGTAATATTTCCGCCAGGATGCCGCACACTCTCAATGGGAAGATTTCCCTCTACGCCGCACATTGCAAACACTACCGTCATGTCTGTTCCCTGAGTGAGTTTATAGGCGATGACGCTTGCTTCGGTGGGGAAGGTAAAAATCAGGTCGACCTTGTCCTTTATAAATTGCTTGACGGCCGTTTTTTGTCCCTCGGGATCAAAGTCCTTTATCTGAACATCATACACTATATTTTCACCTTCGATATAGCCCAACTCAACCATGCCGGACTTAAAACCGTCAGCAATAGCCAGGAAAGGGGAATAATCTGTTAAAATACCAACATGATATACTTTTTGTTTTTTTTCAGAGCAATTGCTAAGACTTATGCATACTGCAACCGTCATTAAAAGCAAACTGCTTATGAAGAATTTTGCTTTTTTGTGCATATCGATCTCCGTTACAGTTGTTATGTAAAATCAAATAGATAATTGTGTTATAAGGATGAGAATTATATATTTTAAATATTAGCATGGAAATATGCTTCTTGTCAACAAAACATGAAAATTGCTTAAAATTTCCTCGCCCTCCTGGCTGGAATTAAACAATATAACAAGCCAGTTTCCTGCCACAATATTTTGCGGCTGAATTCATTTGACATACAAGGGGAAATTCAATACACTTCAGCCGCAAAAAGCGAATTCTTATCAAATATTATTCCTTTTGATTATTAATATCATTGTTATGCTTTTATTGAATTTCCTTTAAAAATTTCAATTGAGTTTTAAATAAATTCCCTATTGTTTATTATTAGAGGAAAATACAATGGATACAGTAGTAGAAAATAATATAAATTCCCCTGACTCATTTACTCAAGAACCCTCGGTTCAAAAACCCTTAGGGATAGAACCCTATGATAAAGAATGGGGAATCGGCGTTTCCGGTGTAACAGAAAACCCGTCGCCATTTCCCAGAATAAATAAAATATTGAAATGGCTAAAGGCCAGGGCTCATACTGCTGACCATCAGAGGGCGGTAATATACACAGAAGGATACTTCAAAAAATATACTGCATATCCTCAGATACTTAAATGCGCAATGACTTACCGTGATGTACTCCAGAATGTGAATATAAACATCTGGCCAGATGAACTGATAGTCGGGGAAATAGCCGCACCGGCAAAAAGCGCGCCTGTTTATCCTGAGTTCGCTATTGACTGGCTATGCGACGAAATGGTCAATTTCCCGCTTGATCAGCGCCGCAATGACCGTTATGTTATTGATGACAAGACTAAAGAAGCGCTGTTCCAGATTCGGCAATATTGGAAAGGAAACACTCTGGAAGAGAATGTTCTCAGCACATTGACTGAAGAAGAGCTCAAAGGCTCTCATCTCCTAAAGGGCATAAATTTTTTCGATTTATTCGTTTCAGCAGGTGTAGGACATGTCTGCGCTGACTATGAAAGGCTGTTTACTCTCGGATTCGGCGGAATTAGAAAACAGATACAGGAACAAATTGCAAAGCTGAATACATCAGACCCAGAAGATATCTTTAAAAAAGAATTCTACGACGCTGCGTTGATCTCGTTGGAGGGTGCTGTTTCATACATAAAGCGTTATGCGCAGCTAGCTGCTGATATGGCAGAAAAAGAGACAAGCGATAAGAGAAAAGCCGAACTCCTCCGTATTTCTGCAAACTGTTTTCAGGTGGCGGAAGGCCCTGCCAGGGATTTCTGGGAAGCAATACAGCTGTGGCAAATTGCAACTGATATGATCATTATAGAATCAAACGGTCATTCCGTAACTTATGGACGTTTCGATCAGCTCTTTTATCCTTATTATAAAAAAGATATTGAAGAAGGCAGATTCAGCAGGGAATTTATTCAGGAACTCATAGAGATGTCCTTCCTCAAAATCCATGAACTCTGCAAGATCCGCGATAAGACAGCAATAGTCTTTTCAAGCGGCACTTTCATGGGAGGAACAGCCCTTGATGTCGGCGGAGTTGACAAAGACGGCAATGACGCTACGAATGATCTCAGCTACATGGTGCTGGACGCGCATGCGCATACCAGGATACCGAATCCATGGATGGGAGTGCGTCTTCATGAAAACTCCCCGCGGGAATTCAAGATAAAGACCTTTAATGTGATTAGGATCGGAACCGGCGAGCCAAAGATCTTCAATGATACTGAAATGATCAAAGCTCTGCAGAACTATGATAAGCCTATTGAGGATGCAAGAAATTATGTTGGAATAGGATGCGTTGAACCTTGTGTGCCTGGCAAGACCTATGGCTGGCATGATTCCAGCTCCTTTAATATGGCAAAGGTAATGCAGCTTGCCATAAACAGCGGACGCTGTATTGACTGCGGTCCTCATTGTCCCAGACATAAAAAATGCGCAGGCATAGGAGGCAGGCTGGGAATTGATACAGGCAGTCTTGAAACCTTTAGTTCCTTTGATGAAGTTATGGAATCCTTTGACAAGCAAATGGAATACTGGTGCGATATTATGATCTCCCAGGTCAACAAGGTGGATACAGCGCATCAGAGGCTTAAACCCTTGCCTTATCTGTCCCTTCTTATCCAAGATTGTATAGGCAGGGGCAAGGACGTATCAACAGGAGGCGCCCTTTATAATCACAGCGGTCCGCAGGGTGTAGGAATAGGAACTGTAGCGGACAGCCTCACTGCAATAAAACAGCTTGTGTTTGACGAAAGGAAAGTGGACGGGAAAACAATGCTCGATGCGTTAAAAGCGAACTGGGGAGGGTATGAGCCATTGTACGCGTTAGTAAACAGTGACAGGATGCATTGTTACGGCAATGATGACGATTATGCCGATGATGTGGCGAGATTCGTAACAGATACGTACTGCAAACACGTTGAGCACAGACCCACACCGCATGGCGGCGAATATATGCCGGGAATTTTTTCCGTTACACAGAATGTTATGGCTGGTTTGTTTACAGCAACCACGCCGGATGGCAGAAAAGCGTATGAGCCTCTGTCCGACTGCATAGGCCCTGTGCATACTGAGATGGGGTCTCATGACAGAAGCGGGCCAACAGCAATAGCAAAGTCAGTGGCAAAGCTGGATCACAGCCGCATTGGCAATGGAATAATTCTCAACTGGAAATTCTCTCCTGGAGCTGTATCAGGAGAAGCTGGCAGGGATAGTCTTATCTCACTTATGGATGTCTATTTTAAAGACAGAGGCATGCAGAGCCAGTTTAATATTATTGGCAAAGATATCCTTATAGACGCTCAGAAAAAACCGGATCAGTATAAAGATCTGCTTGTGCGTATAGCAGGTTACAGCGCGTATTTTGTGGAACTCAGCGAGGAGCTTCAGAGCGACCTTATAAACAGAACTGAGCTGTCTTTCGACTGATCTGAATAAATTAGATAAATAATGGAAGCGACACAGGCTGATAAACCTTTCGGAATTGTCACCAATATTCAAAAATATACAATTCATGACGGCCCGGGTATAAGGACAGAGGTCTTTTTCAAAGGGTGCCCTCTGCGATGTATCTGGTGCAGTAATCCTGAGGGACTGTCTCCCAAACAGCAAATAGGCATCTTTCCTTCCAAGTGCATTGGAATCAGCAAATGCTCCCTATGCATCAAATCATGCCCTCTCGGACCCGGAACACCCATCAAAACGCGGGATGATTATTTATTCCGCTTAGATGAAATCTCTGAATGCAGTGACTGCAAAATATGCGCAGAAGAATGCCCATCCGGGGCTATTATGATCTGGGGTAAAAAGATGACTGTCCCGGAACTCATGGAAGTAATTCTTAAGGACAAAAGCTTTTACCTGGAGACAGGCGGCGGCGTAACTCTTTCAGGCGGCGAGGTTATGCTGCAATATGAATTTGCAGTGCTCCTGCTTAAGGCGTGCAAAGACGAGGCAGTCAATACCTGCGTTGAAACATCACTGCATTGCCCGCGGGAACATATGGAGGAAGTATACAAGGATACGGATTTTGTCATAACGGACATTAAACACATGGATACAAAAAGGCACAAGGAATATACCGGTGTCGGCAATGAACTCATCCTCAACAATATCAAAAGAACAGTTGAGTTGAAGAAACCGCTTGTCATAAGAATACCTGTTGTGCCTGATCATAACAACAGCGAGGAAAATATCAGGGCAACAGGAGAATTTATCAGGGATGAGCTTAGCAATAATATTGTGCAGGTTCAGCTTTTGCCTTACAGAAGGATTGGTACTGAGAAATATCTCTCTCTGAATATGCCTTATCCTATGGAAGGTTTCATTCCACCGGAAAGAGTGGTGTGGGAGAAGAACCTGCTTGAACTGACCGAAATATTAAAGGAATACAATATCCCTGCTGTTGCAGGTTCCAGCAGTAAGATTTATCAATAAGAAATCTGGATATATAACAATGAAAACCGCATTAATCAGCAAAACCAAGTCCCAAACCGCCGTCGACGATGATTTCCTGTCCTGTTATATAATCCGATGCCGGAGATGCTAGAAAAAGCGCCACCCCTTTCAGGTCGTTGCGGAACCCGACACGGTGCATTGGAATCTCCTTGGCGACCGCCTTCTGTTCCGCAGGATCGTGTGCGTGGCCGCCACCAATGTTTGTTATAATAAATCCGGGGGCGATCGCGTTGACGGTAATGTTGAATGCAGCAGCTTCCAATGCAACCGTTCTCATGAACATATAAACACCCGCCTTGGAAGCCATGTATGCCGCTCCGATCACAGGTTCAACACGGGTCGAGGCCAGGGAAGACGTGACAATGATGTGTCCCGATCTTTTTGGCTTCATGTTGCGTACGGCCGCCCTGACTGTTGCGAATATCCCGTTTAGATTGGTATCAATCACCCGGTTCCAGCGTTCGTCCGGGTAATTCTCAAGCGCACCTTCGGAAACTCGGCGCCTTTTCGAACCTGCCCGGTTGCCGACGAAACCAACGCCCGGATCGATACCGGCATTTGCAAATACCACATCAAGCTGCCCGTAAGTATGGGCCGCTTGATCTATGGCAGCATCAAGCGCCACACGATCCGTCACATCTACAACCTTGCCCCGGATGTCAAGCCCATCACCGCGCAATCGCGTCGTTTCACCTTCGACACGTTGTGCATCGATATCGAGAATAGTCACCCTTGCCCCGTTTGAAGCAAGCGCTTCTGCATAACCCAGGCCGATCCCGCTCGCGCCTCCGGTGACTACCACACCATAATTATCCACTTTGAATAGATCCGGTATTTTCATGGCCAACACCTCCGAGAAATAATCCAACCTAACAGGCGTAAAAATATCAATGCAGAGAAAACCTAGTGCACGGTGACAGGGAGTCCCATATCTTCAAGAATCCTTTTAAGTGCCTGGATCTTTTTATCAGAGGGTAACGGCGCCTCCAGAACCTTTTTGCTGTCATCAATTCTCTGGTATTTCATGACGCCAAGATTATGGTATGGCAGCAGTTGTACTAAACTTACTGCTTCGCCAAGTAATTTACAGAATTCGCCCGTTTCCCTTATGTTTTCTTCCGAGTCGTTGAAATTCGGGATTACGGGTATACGGATCTGTATATTACCGCCGGCTGTTGCAATTTTTTGGGCATTCTCCAGTATCAGCTTATTGTTTACACCGACTATTTTGTGTTGTTCACTGTCCATATGTTTTAGATCGTACAGAAATAAATCCGTATACAGCAGAATCTGTTCAATAAATCTATATTGAGCATGACCGGTTGTATCAAGTGCAGTGTGGATTCCTTGTTCTTTAAGACTTTTTAACAACTGCAGGGTAAATTCCGGTTGAGATAAAGGTTCACCGCCTGAAACTGTTACTCCGCCGCCGGATTCTTCGTAAAAGGGAATGTCCTTGCTCAGTCGCTCTACCAGTTCTTCTACAGTGTAATCCGTGCCACAAATATATAACGCTTTGTGATAGCATACATCAGCGCAATCGCCGCAGTTATCACAGATTGTTCTGTCTATATGGATATGTCTGATATCCTCCTGTGTAACCGGATGTTTTTTGACTTTTCCGGGAGAGATCGCGCCTTTGGAGCATGCCTCCAGACATTTTCCACATTCGTCTATTCCCACGCATTTCATTTCCATCCAGCTGAGCTGTGCGTGAAATTGCTGAGATTCAGGGCTATGGCACCACGGGCAGCGAAGAGGACATCCCTTTAGAAAAACCGTTGTGCGGATTCCGGGCCCGTCCTGTACTGAAAATCCCTGAATGTCATAGACTTTCCCGGTTAATTGTCTTTCCAAATTACTATAGTCCTTTTACCAAAAGGGCGACGATAACGCCGCCCTTACATCTGCATCTTAAATTTCCACATCAGTTAAGATACCGGGCAAAAGTGGAGCCCCACGGACAGGAACCCGTGGCACCTTTGGTGCAGCGTAACCCGCCGAAGCTTCAGTCTTCCTTAGCCAAGGATTTGGAGGATACCCGCATTCCTCCACGGTTTGGAGGCCGTAGCATACTGCGGAGGCGGGTAAGATTCTTCGTTTAAAGGTTCAGTTCGGTTCGTTTTATGATATCTTCCTGGCTGGCTTTGTAAATTTCCACAAAGTAAGCACTGAAACCTGCAATCCTGACAACCAGATCCCTGTATTCTTCCGGTTCCTGCTGCGCTTTTCTGAGAGTATCTGCGCTTACAATATTAAACTGCATTTCCATACCGCCAAGTTTGAAATAAGTCTTTATCAGAGCCTTGAGCTTTTCTTTCCCTGTTTCATTTCTTAACGCGGTTGGGTGGAATCTCATATTAAGCAACGTGCCGTTAGAGAATTTTTTCTGATCAATAGCTGAGACGGATTTTGCAACAGCAGTAGGGCCGTTTTTGTCCATCTGCTGCACAGGCGAAATTCCGTCGGCAAGCGGCTCGCCGGCCTTCCTTCCATCAGGCGATGCAGCTGTAAGCCACCCGAAAAGAACATGAGTTGTGACCGGAAATAATCCGGCAGACCATCTCCCGCGTGGCCCGGTGGATGAGTTAATGATATCTGCGTATATAGCTGATGCCCATTTTGCAAATTGATCTGTGTGCTCATTGTCGTTACCGTAATGAGGGGCCTCATTGATTATCTGCTGCCGCAAGTCTTCTTTGCCTTCCCAGTTATTTATTATCGCATCATAAAGTTCTCTCGCGCTTACCAGTTTTTTATCATATACCATATATTTCACCACAGCAAGGCTGTCAGTAATATTGCCAATGGCAATTGCCGCGTTGCCGGTTGCATTGTATTTAGCTCCTCCCTTCATAACATCTTTGCCTGACTGCATGCATCCATCGATAGTTGCAGATACGAGAGGAAGCTGCATGTGTTCGGAGGCAACGTATTCCCATGAATTCACAAGGGTAACCTGCCATTTGGCGAAATATTCCATTTGTTTCTTTACTGCTTCAAGTACTTCATCAAAGGTTTCCATTTCATAAAGATAGCCTGTGGGCAGTCCTACCTGGCCTCCAAGCTTGCCGTCCCTGCCGGGCATCGGGTTGTAGCCGTTATTGATTGCCAGCAGGAATGCATTGAGCATATTCCAGAACGATTCCGTACCATTGCCGCCCGGGGAGGCCCATTCATCTCCGCATCCCTGAGGTTCGACACATCCTATAAGACAGTAGTTCCTCGCGCTTTCCAGCGGAAGGCCTCTTTCCATAAGCGCAGGAATAATAACATCGTCATTCTCAAATGTCGGAACTCCGCCAGCAAGCTGTGTTGTTTCAATAGCAGCTTCCCATAGTCCAGGGGGAGTGCCTTTATGGACGCGCATCGCTTGGGGCGGATCATGCAGGGCCAGACGTCCGGCAGATTGAAGCATCATAGGTGATACAGGATTTGTTGCATCATTACCGTCTTTATCTACACCGCCTATGGTCATAAGCTGACCGCTTGTATATCCGGGTCCGGAAAGTGTGGCAAAGTAAGGCCATATTTTGTTCATTTCAGCTACTTTCAAATAGAATAAGTCCAGAAGTTCCTGTGCCCTGTCATGGCTGATAGTACCGGCGGCAATATCAGCTTTATAAAACTGACCAACATACTGGTCTACGCGGCCGTAGCTGATACCATGTTGTTGGCCGTCAAGGCACATGCAGAGCTGATACATATACATACACTGTATTGCTTCATGAAAGTTACGACAGGGATTCTGCATTATCCAGTTAAGAACATCCGCCATTTCTTCCAGTTCTTTTTTTCGATTCGAATTGGTTTCAACTGAAGCTAATTGTTTGCATCTTTCAGCGTATCTCTTTGAGAAACCAATCAAACCATCGCATACAATAGTAACGGCACGATAAAAATTATATTTGGCAGCACTATCTCCGAACATGACACCTTCCAGTTCGTCCATTTTCGCCTGAGCTTCCGCCCTGATCGCACCGAAACCTTTATTGATAGCTTTGTCAAAATTAGCGACAAAATGACCGACAGGAGATTGGCTGGTATCCTTTATTCCAAAAGTCACAACCCCGTTTCCTACGTGTTTATGATATCCCAGAGGAATATATTCATCCACCTTTGCGCTAAGACACTCCTTTAACCAGAAGTCCCCGGTGCTTAAAACATACTCAGCATCTTCAGGATCAACTATATATGGATCGCATTCCCTGTGCGGGATTGATCCTTCCCTCAGTTCATCCAGAAGCCAGCCGATAGATATTTCGGGGTAAAGTGCGCAGGCCCTGTATGAAGTGGCCTGCCAGCCCACGATCACTTCATCATCGTTGATCAAGACAGGTAGTTTTTCACAGAGATTCTTGAAATTCTTAGCTCTTTTTAAAATCCCCTGCAATTGCGGGTTTTCTTTATAAAAATCCGTTACAATCTTATAACGGGCTATACACATCTTTGGCCTGGTTGACCGATATTTTTCACGAATTCTTTTAACACGATCAGTAACCGGGGTTAGTTCATACATATATTATTTCTCCTGAAGTACTTCTTTCTTTTTTGCTTTTGTGCATAAAATCAAATTTGAATTCTGCATGCAACAGCAGTATTGATTATGGTTCATTCGGGTAATGAGTACGTAAAGAAGTAAAAGATTAAACCTTATTATAAGTACCTTAATGGCCCATGGGGCTCTCTTTTAAGCGGCGAAAATATTAACAGCATGCTAACTACGTAAGGTGCCACCCAGGCGGGCGGAATACTTATGAGATAATAGAAAATCCCCCGGTCCGGCTAAGTCTGGAAAAGGATGCTCGCCCGCCTCGTCTTGTTTTGTGCAGGATCAGTGCACATAAACAAGTTCGCCGGTTAAAAGAGAACCCCATGGCCCATATAGCACAAAATATTTAGATATCATTAACTAACGTACTCATTAACCGGATGAACCTTAATTGTTTTAAGCGGGAGATAACTGTCATGCTATATGATGGAGCAGGATATGCCAACACAATAACTGTGGTAATTTGTGCATACTACGCTTCTGCTTCTATATGCATGATGGGAACCTGTTTTCTGAAAATGAGTATATGCCAAAATTACGTACCGAGCAAGTAATTACCTGAATTTTGCAAGAGTCGAGTTTGCCGGAGATACAAGGCATCAAGCGCGCAGCTGTAGCACTTTACCGCAAGCGCTTGATAACGCAGTAGATCCGGTAAAATCGGCACTCCCGAAGGGTAAACAATCTTGAATATTTTTCTTATAGTTCATAATCACCCGAATGGTATTTTATAGTTGTATGGTAAAAAAGCTGCAAGTTGCTCATTACTAACCTTTTTAACAACCATTCAAGATTGTTTATGCAAAATTCAGGAATTAGTTAATCTGCTATAGGCTCCGGTTTGCCGGAAGGATCGCGGATCAGCCAGGCAAATAGCCAGACCCCTATTGCCATGGAGATAGCAGCCCCGTAGAAGGTGAACTCCAGGTCAAGCCAGTCAGCCACTCCTCCCAGCACCACCGGCCCGATACTGTTGCCTATATGCATGGCCAGCATAAACATCGTTATGCAGGCGCCCATTCCGTAGGTACGTCCTTCATGCACTATATAAGCATTGGTAGCGGGCATCGCGAAGGCATGCCCCAGCGTTGCAGAGATATAGACGATGAGGAGTAACCAGAATCCCCCGGTCAAAGGCAAAAGCGCTGTGGCAGCGACCGAGGCCAGGCCACCCCAAATCACCATGGACCGGCGGCTCCACCTGTCCGCCAAACGGCCGGTATAAGACTGGACTATGGAAACGGGCGTCCGCATCGCCAACAGGATTCCGATCAGGCTGGCACTCATGCCAATCCTCAGGTCCGCAAAAAGCGGTACGAAGGCCATAAGAGTTGAGGTGCCGATGCCGATCGTCAAGCGATAGCTGAGGGCACCCCGCATGATGCGGCTTTTCAATGGAGCAAGGATAGAGGCGTGCTCACGGGCAGCGGTCTTGCGCGGCATCTCTTTCAGGAAGAGGAGCGTGGCAATCAAAGCCAGGACATTCAAGACCGCCATGACCAAAAAGGTGGTGCGGATATTGAAGGCATCGGTAAGGACTCCTCCAACCAAAGGGCCGGTGCCCACACCCGCGAAGAGAACGGCATTGAAATAGCCCATCCACCTTCCTTCGTCGCCCTCCGGAGTGATGTCCCCAAGGTACGCTTGGGCGATGGGCAAATGAGCCGAGGCACCGAGTCCCTGCACGAAGCGCCAGAGGATGAGATGAAGGGATTTTTCGGCAAACATAAGTCCAATCGATGAGATAGCAAGAATGATGAGTCCGCCGCTGAGGAACGATTTCCGTCCGAAACGATCTGAAAGCCGTCCCACAAAAAGAAGGGTGCCGATACCGGTCATGCTGAAGGCTGACTGTATCAAACCTACTTCCATGGAGGAAGCGCCCAGGGTATTGGCATAGATGGGAAGAAACGGCGTAACAATACCCATACCCAGCATGGATATAAACATGCTTGCTACCAGGACTGCAAAAGCCTTTCTATTCATGCGGATCGCCTCTCAAATCCCTCGGCAACACCACCGCCAGTGCTGGTTACACATATAATCCAGCATCCCCTCCATAGGTCCAGAGGGCCTAAATTCTGGATCATCCGGCAAATGAGCACGCTTGATGATGATAAAACTATAGCAAGATTGGTGATGTTCGGCCCATGGGGCTCTTTTTGCAGCGGCGAAAAGGTTAGAAGCAAGATAATAGCATAAGGTGCCTGCCAGGCGGGCGGGTAACTTGTGAGATGATAGCCGGACTTCCGGTCATGATATACTATTCCAATAGCTCGCCGCCCGCCTCGTCCGGCTTATTGCCCGGGCCTTGCACATAAACAAGTTCGCCTGTCGCAAAGAGACCCCATGGGCCAAACCAAGTATTTATATAAAGTGATTTCCGTACTCATTAACCGGATGAACCGAAATTCTTCACACAGCATGAAAGATTATATTAAGGGTTTTGTCAATCATATAAACACCAGCCTGATCCACCATCTAGATGTCATCTGCCATTCGGCACGCTCATGGCCCTGAGCAAAGTCGAAGGGCTGTGTTGCCTGCGTTCGCTCCTCCTTGCGGCGTATTTGATATACGCCTCAGTCGTCGCTCCTTGGCGCCTTGCATCTGACATCTATATGGTGGCCAGGGTTATACCAAAATCCTGTGCTAGTATGAATTATTTGCACGTTTGATGGTGGATTTTGACACGAAAAAACAACTGCAGGCCGGAGCATTTAATTGCTTAAAATGTGCTCGCCCACTTGGCCGGAATTAACCAGTCTAGCAAGCAAGTTTCCCGCCATAATACCCTGCTGCCGGATTTGGTTTGACATACAAGGGGAAATCCGATACACTTCAGTCCCAAAAAAGGTGAGTTCTTATCAAAGGCTCTAGGGTTGACAGGTGTAATCCGGACAACCTGCAAGCTGAAATAGGAGGTGCCGAGGGATACGGCGTGTACAAATAACCAGAACTAGCGGAGGTGTTAGATATGGATACGGTTAAAAACTGGTCGGAGTTGACCCCGCAGGAAAGACGGGAAGAGAGGTTTAAGCGGTGGCTTTCGCCTGATGTTAAATTCACCAGCCCCGAAGCCGAAGAAGCCTATAAGCTAAGAGCCACAAGATTCATTAAAGCCATTAACCTGGAAGAGGCTGACCGTGTTCCCGTCCTGATGCCGGCAGGGTTTTTCGCGCCTTTCTATGCCGGAAGTAACCTGAAAGAGGCGATGTATGATTACGACGAGCTGAAACGGGTGTATATGAAGTTCCTCCATGATTTTGAGATGGATACGTATCTTGGCCCCGAGCTCGTGATGCCGGGGAAGGTGCTTGAAGCCATTGATTTCAGGCTGCAGGTCTGGCCAGGCCATGGCCTGCCGGATGATAATGAAACATATCAGTTCATTGAGGGCGAATATATGAAGGCAGATGAATATGACGCCCTCATGACAGATCCGTCCGATTTCTGGTGGCGGTTCTACCTCCCCCGGGTCGCGAAGGCCCTGGAGCCGCTGGGGACTCTTCCTCAACTAAGTCCCATGCTGGCGATACCGGTTTTTTATATTCTCCAGTACGGTCGGCCGGAGATTCAGAAGGCTCTTAAGGTTCTTATGGATGCCGGCACGGAAGCGAACAAGTGGATGCAGGTGGTTATGGAATGCAGCCGAGCGTCTCTGGAGGCGGGACTCCCCTCCATCTGGGGAGGCTTTAGCGGCGCGCCCTTTGACATGCTAGGTGATCTTTTGAGGGGGACGCACGGGATAATGGTGGATATGTACCGCCAGCCGGAGAAGATCATTGAAGCTATGGAACGAATGTTGCCTATGCTTATTAATGAAGCCGTAGCCTCGGCCAATGCAACGAATTGCCCGGTGGTACCTATGCCCTTGCATAAGGGTGACGACACCTTCATGTCCGACAAGCAGTACGAGACCTTTTACTGGCCCACCTTTAGAGAGGTGATGATGGGCATGATTAACGAGGGCCTGGTTCCCATGCCCTTTGCCGAAGGGAAGTACAACCGGCGACTGGAGGTTATCAAAGACCTGCCGCGCGGTTCGGCGGTATGGTGGTTTGACCAGACGGATATGGCTAGAGCCAAAAAGATCCTGGGTGATACTGCCTGCATTGCGGGCAATATACCCTCCTCAGTGCTGTATACCGGCACCCCCCAGGAAGTCAAAGAATGCTGCCGTCAACTCATCGAGGTCTGCGCCCCGGGCGGTGGCTATATATTAACCGGGGGAGTCGCTATGAATAAGGGGAACGCGGATAACCTGCGGGCGGTGATGGAAGCAGCCAAGGAATACGGCGTTTATAAATAGGTAAAACAGCAGATAGTCCAGCCGGGGGACTCTCATCCTCCGGCTGTGTTTTTAGGCAGAAGAATTAAGATGTATCTCTGTAGAAGTACATCTTCCCGGTCGTCTCTATTTCTCCTTCCTCTTATACTCACGAGAAAAGAAAAAGTCTTGGAACAGGATGGGCTTATTGGGGTCATTCACTTTCTTGAAATTTAGAGGGTTGTGCAGCAACCCGGCGGGGACATAGACTGTGGTGGCTGTAGTGAAGACGAATTTTTCCAGCTCGTTGTCATTTTCGCCCAGGGTCAGTTCCACCTCGCCGCCGAGGTCCGTCATATTCCTCATATCACCCCCGACGAAGATGAGGAACTGGTCAAAGTCATGGGCGTGGGGTTCCGAAATCATCTCAAAGGGTTCAGAGATGGGCCACCAGCTCAGGGCGAAGTCCTTACTGCCCAGGCTTTGGTCACTGACCAGACCCAGCACCGGGCTTTTAACCTCAAGATGACGCTGCTGGATTTCTTCGGACACTTTCATATCTCTCCTGATATACTTCTCTAGTTTTGATTCGGACATAGGGTTTTTACCTCCTTTCGCTAAGACCTGACTGTTAAAGAGACTCTCAGGCGTGAATATGCCTGTTGTGTGGATGACGCTGAGAGCGTAGCACTCTGTAGGTGTTTTGTCAAATTCAGGCTTGACGTGGTGTGTTAAGGTGGGCTAAAATCTAATATCGTCGCTATTTATGAAAGGAGGCATTCAAAATGGTCAAGAAAGAGTATTCCCATCTGATAAAACCGCTCATTGCCAAGAAGGGACCCGCCGGCTTATATCCCGATCCGCTTTTCTGGATGGAAGGCAAGGACATGGAGGGGTTCAACGCCAATTTTTCCTTTGGTTTTGTTAAGAATACCGGCGTTTGCCATCCCCTTGAAGGGGCACTGGTGCACCCTTACGATGAGTGCCTGGTTTTTGAGGGAACCGATACCAGTAATATACTCTATCTGGGTGCCGAGGTATCTATAGAGCTGGGCGAAGAGGCTGAAGAGCACGTCTTTACCGAGCCATCGGTAGTGCTTATCCCCAAGGGGATGCCACACGGGCCGGTTACTTACCGGCGGGTGGACAGACCTATAGTCCATTACCACATCGGCTTGGGTGCTGACTACAAGGCAACCCCGGTTCCTAGAAACGCCAAAACAAAGGGTTCAAAATACGACCATTTGATTAAAAGAATGATTACGTACATTGACTGGAAGGCGTTCGATGAGCGAAAGTCCGCCGGCCCGCCACCCCCCGGCGACCCACTTAGTTATGCCTTTATTGCTGACCGTGCCGGCGTAATGCACCCGGCGGAGAGGGGAGTTGGTCCGGGAAACGGAGACCAGACTGTCTGGCTCTTTGGTGAGGACCTGGAGGGGTTTGAGGTCAATTTCACCTGGGGCTTTCACTCCCACTGCGGCAAATGGCACCGCGGCGGCGAAGCCCACTACCACCCGGAAGCGGAAATATTGGTCTATGTCGGCCTTGACCCGGATAACATGGATTACTTGGGGGCTGAATTAGAACTGGGTATGGGCAAGGACCAAGAGAGACATATCATTAATACGCCTACCGTTGCCGTCTGCCCCGAGGGTTTCCCCCACCTCCCCCTCATCACCAGGTGGGTGGATAAGCCTTATGGCTTTATCGTTGTCTGCCTAAGCGGCGAACACGCCTCGCCCTGGGTAGAGGCCTAAACGGCAAGGAGAAATCATTATTCAGGAGGAGTTATTAAAATGGCCGAGAAAAAGTATGCCCATCTGATAAAATCTCTACTGGTCCAAAAACCGCCGGAAGGTTTATATCCCGAGCCGTGGATATGGATGGAAGGCAAGGATATGGAAGGGTTCAACGCCAATTTCTCGTACGGGTTTGTTAAAAAAGCCAGCAAGCTTCACCCCGCTAAAGGGGCGCTGGTTCACCCCTACGACGAGTGCCTGGTTTTTGCCGGCACCGATAACACCGATATCACCTATCTGGGTGCCGAAATATCGGTAGAACTGGGCGAGGAACGCGAGGAGCATATCTTTAACGTACCTTCGGTAATCATCGTCCCCAAAGGGACACCGCACGGCCCGGTTACGGTGAGAAAAGTAGATAAACCTATTGCCCATTACCATATCGGTCTGGCCGCGGACTACAAGGCTGAACCGCTCCCGGAAGAGGCTAAAACAACGGGTTCCAAGTATGGGCACCTGGTTAAACCGCTTGGTCCCGGCTTCGAACCGGTCAGGATGTCAATTATTGCCAAGGATGAGCGTCTGCTGGCGGAGTTCAAGAAGGAGCATCCTGATTCTGAAATGGATATGAGCCAGGTGGGCCTTCTGGGGCCGGGGAACGCTGACCAACTTGTCTGGCTCTACGGTAAAGACCTGGAGGGGTTTGAAATCAATTTCACCTGGGGATTTTACACCGGCTCAGGTATATGGCACCGCGGCGGCGAAGCCCACTACCATCCTTCCGAGGAAATACTGGTCTTTCTCGGCCTTGACCCGGATGACCTGAATTTTCTGGGGTGTGAGCAGGAGCTGGCTATGGGCAAGGAATACGAAAGGCATGTCTTCAACACGCCTACTGTCGCCGTCTGCCCTTCCGGCTTTCCCCATCTCCCCCTCATCACCAGGTGGATGGATAAGCCCTACGCCTTTATTGTCTGCTGCCTCAGCGGTGAGCACGATTCTCCCTGGGTGCAAGAAGAAGAATAACCACTTTGATTCAAGATGTAACTAAAGGGAGGACATAAATAAAATACCGCAGGTTCGGCAAGCTGGATTGGGAAGTATCGGTATTAGGCCTTGGTGTTATGCGGTTGCCGTTAGCCGACGAGGACCCGAAAGACATCAATGAAGCCGGATCCATCAAGATTATCCGTTTTGCCATTGACCATGGTGTCAATTATCTGAACTTGGGTTATCCTCATGAGCGTCTGACCCGTCTAATCAGCCGGGCAATTCAAGACGGCTACCGGCAGAAAATAAAAATTACTGCCAGTCTGCCGTCTCTCTTTATCCATTCCTCACGGGACTTTGACCGTTATCTAAACGAACAACTAGGATGGCTTGGGACGGACACGATTGATTTTTATCTTTTTGGGGGCCTAAACCGGGAGACCTGGCCAAAATTAAAGGAACTGGATGCACTAGACTGGGCAGAGGCAGCCGTGAGTAGTGGGCGAATTGGCCATGTGGGGTTCTCCTTCCACGACCACTTTCATATTCTCAGGGAGATACTGGATTCTTACGATAACTGGGCCGTTGGCCAGTTTCAGTACAGCTATATGGACGCAGACCGCATGCCGGGTGTCAGCGGACTCAGACGTGCTGCTGAGAAAGGGCTGGCGGTGGTGGCTGCCGAGCCTCTTCTTGGAGGAAGGCTGACCAAAGCGCCGTCGGAATCAGTAGCCAAGGTATGGGCAACCGCTTCCCCAAAGCGTTCGCTGGCGGAGTGGGGATTACGCTGGGTCTGGAGTCACCCCCAAATAGCTACCGTTGTCTGTAATATGAACACCATGGAACAGGTAGTGGAAAACATGGCCCTGGCTGATACCGCTGGACCAGATAGCCTCACCATACTAGAGGAGGTGCTCATCAGCCAGGTCAGGGATGCTTACCGGAAGATGAAGCCCATCCCCTGTACCACCTGCTACGGCTGCATGCCCTGCCCCCAGGGCATTGATGTGCCGCGCCTCTTTGAACTCTACAATGATGCCATTATGTATGATGACATCGAGACAGCACGGTCTATTTACCATAAGGAAAAACACCGTATTGATAACTGCAATGAATGCGGTATTTGTGTGAATGCCTGCGGTAGGGGGATTGCTATTCTCGACTGGCTTAAGAAATTATGGGAGATATTGAATAAAAGATAGAGGCTGAATCGGCAAGCCCTTTTTCCGAGCCTGCCGATTCTTTGTTTTTGTTTATGTTTTAGCGGCTATTGCAGCCTTTACTTTATCCGGAGTGGCGGGTAGGTGGTGAATCCTGGCGCCGCAGGCGTTATAGATAGCGTTTGTAACTGCTGGCGCGGTAGAAACCATCGTCATCTCGCCGATGCCGGTAGAGCCTAGTGTGCCTCTGATGCGGGGAGTCTCACGTTTGACGAACTCCACCTCGAAGGAATCTGCAATGGTGGGGAATTTGAATGTTATCCAGTCCTTGGTCTCGCCAAGAACGAATTCTTCCCTTAAAGCATAGCCAATACCCTGGTCCATACCGCCTTCCAACTGACCTTCCAGGTTCTGCGGGTGGATAATGGGGCCAGCGTCAACGGCAGTGGTCATTTTTAGAACTTTGGTCTTGCCTGTCTCTGTATCAACTTCAACCTCTGCCATTTGGATGTTGTGTACCTGGGAGTCAAAAGAGTCGGTTTGCCCGGTCTTGGGATCGAACTCGTCTTTACCCGCAATTTGCTTCGTGCCCTCATAGCGGGTGGGTTTGCCGGCCTTCTTGAGTCCGGAGTAGGTCTTGGAGCCGGCTTCTTCCATGGCCTTAGCCATTTTTTCAAGTCCGTTGACCAGGGCCCCGCCGCCCATATAGGTCTGCCGACTGCCGGCAGAGGGCCCCGCCGCTACAGTCTTATCCGTGTCGCGAGTATAGAGTTTTATCTTTTCCAGAGGCAGACCGAGAACCTGGGCTGCCAGTTGCGAAAGCATAGAGTCGTTGCCTTCACCGGGGTCGGCGATGGCGGCATAAATGGTAACAGTGTCATCAGGATTTATCTCCACGGCATTATCGGCACGGTCGCCGGCTTCGGCAATGCCGAAGGACATGCAGGCGATACCCACGCCACGTTTTATCTTGCCGCCCTTTTTATTGAAGGCAGCGGCATCCTTCTTAGCGCGTTCGTAGTGCGGTCTGATATCATCGCACAGCTCCGGGAAGGAGGTCTGGTCTATAGGAGCACCCGTGGAGCGTGTCTGACCCGGTTTGAGGGCATTCATCTTGCGGAATTCCAGCGGGTCCATGCCCAGCTTCTCCGCCATCATATCCATCAGTGATTCCAGTGCGAACATGACCTGGGGCGGTCCGGCTCCCCGGGCAGCACCGCCGCTTCCGTTATTGGTATAAACCAGTTTAACTAAAGCG
This sequence comes from uncultured Desulfobacteraceae bacterium, assembly GCA_964418945.1. Taxonomy (GTDB): domain Bacteria; phylum Desulfobacterota; class DSM-4660; order Desulfatiglandales; family HGW-15; genus CAYUYB01. The sequence goes on along the minus strand of CAYQNR010000004.1, from coordinate 42,508 downwards.
GAAATGTTAGGTATATTGTACGCTCCGTTCAGCATGTGCAGGGCGCGCCCCGCCATAATGGGGCCAAGCAGGAAATAGGCGCCTTTGTTCATGATAAAATCATTAAAGTAAGCGGTAAGGTTCCCTTTTGCATCAGCGGCCAGTTTTGTCTTCATGGAGAAGGGATGGCGTTTGGATGTAATAAGGAACGATTCCGCCAGGCTGGGTATATAGCGGATGGGACGCTTAAAATGCATGGCGGCCGCGGCGGCAATGCCTTCCGATGAGATGTTGGCTTTAATACCGAACTGGCCCCCGGAGTAGGGCTCGATATAGCGAACCTTTTCCGCGCCGACGGCTCCCTGAATCATGCCGGCATGGGCGTGAATCATGATGCTCCGCCCGATAACCACCAGTTCATTACCGTCTAAATAACAGAAGCAGGCTTCCGGTTCCAGGGGTGACTGGTGGTTCATTTGCGTGGAAAAGTCTGCTTCGATTACCCCGTGCGCGTCTTTGAGCGCTTTGTCAGCGTCGCCCTTTATTTGGGGCTGCTGGAAACAGAGGTTGGGCGAATGGGGGTGAATCTGCACCGCGGCCGGTGCCAGGGCTTCTTCCGGTGTTTTCATCACCGGTAGTTTTTCGTAAGTAACCTTTACGGCGGCGGCAGCGGCTCGTGCCTGTTCCCTGGTCTCCGCAGCGACAATAGCCAGCGGGTCGCCATAGGCCCTTACCTTGTCCTCACAGAGCACGGGCTGGTCTAGGGCGATAAAGGGGAGGCGGTTGGTGCCCTTAATATCTTCCGCCGTCATCACGCCGACCATACCCGGCATCTCCTTTGCTGCAGAAGTGTCGATGGACTTGATAATGGCATGGAATTCAGTGCTGTGCACCGCGGCTATTTCCAGCATGTTATCCATTTTATAGTCTCCGCCGAACTTAGCCAGGCCGCAGGCTTTAAGCATGGAAGAAGGACGGGGATGGGATTCACCAATCATCTTATCTTTATCGATATTGGCACGGACCTTCGCCGGTGTGGTCTCCCCCCGCAGGAATTTACCGGCTAACTTTATGGCATCGATTATTTTTACGTAGCCGGTACAGCGGCAAAGATTGTGTGCCAGCGCTTTCTTGATCGCAGCTGTGTCAGGATCGGGATTCTGATCGAGCAGGGCTTTGGTGGCCATAATCATGCCCGGCGTGCAGTAGCCGCACTGGATAGCGCCTGTCAGGACAAAGGCTTCCTGGACGGGGTGGGGATTATCAGGCGTGCCCAGGCCCTCTACAGTGATGACATCCGCTCCCTCCAGGTCGACTACTTTCTTCAAACAGGAACGCGTTGCTTTGCCATCGACGATTACCGTACAGGCACCGCACTGGCCTTTGCGGTCACAGGACTGCTTGGTCCCGGTAAGGTCGAGTTCTTCGCGCAGCAGGTCGAGCAACACCAGGTCCGGGCTGGCATCAACCTTCCTTTTTACTCCATTCACAGTTAAGGTTACGGTTTTCACTTGCTTGGCCCCCTTTCATGTTTATCCTAAATTTGAAATTGAAAAAGTAAATGTAAATGAAGAGAAAATATTGATAAAACTGCTTTGTATTATAGAAAACAATACATATTTTTATTCAAATATCACTTATGCATCTATTTGTCAATTAAGAATAATACCGCCTCCCATCCCCTGTGAAAAAGATTTTCCGGTGAGAGGTTCCGCCTCGTTTATACTCTTACCTTTGACCAGGGAACATAGCATTCGTACCATGACACTGGCGGTGGGGTCACAGATGCATAGATATTTGATATCATTGATGATGCCGTCATAGACATTACAGTATTTGAATCTGTTCCCTTGCTGATTAGAGCCCTTAAATCCAGCTTGTGATTTCCAGCCGAAATGTGCGGCAGAGTTTATTTGACATACAACTGCAAATCTTCTATACTCCGTTCATTAAAAAGCGAATTTTTATCAACAACTATAAGTACAGGGAGGATAGAGAAATGAGGCGGCACATTTCGATAACGCTAATCGCCTTGTTGTTTCTGAGCTTGTTTTGTATGTATCCGGTTCTTAATACGCCGATTCTGGCGCAAGGGCAAGCCAGCGAGCGGCAAATTACCGTGCTCAATCCAAGGGGGCAACCGCCTGCCATCCAGCTAAAACAGATGGCTCCCCGGCTGGATTCTTTGGACGGCAAGACGGTCTATCTGGTTAATGATGGCTACCTGGGAACCGATATCCTTCTCGGGGAAATGCAGGCGTGGTTCAAGGAAAACATGCCTGAAGTTAGCACTATTTATAAGAGGATGAGTGGCGGAGGATTCACTGCGGAAGATCCGGCCTTATGGGCGGAAATTAAGGAAAAGGCCGACGCGGTTATTATGGGAATGGGGCATTGAAGCCTCTGTGTGGCCGCGGTCGTTGGCCATTGCATAAATATCGAATCGAAGCTCGGTGTTCCCACCGTTCCCCTGATCATCTCCGCATTTTACGAACAGGTAAAGACCCACCATACCATACAGAAAGGAATGCCCAACCTTCGCGTTACCTATCTCATTTCGCCGGTATGGGGGAAAAAGGCAGAACAGATCCGGAAAGATATCGTGAGCGAGAGTCCTATAAGTGGAAAAATGATCATGCAGGAAATAGTGGAGAATCTCGCCAAACCGTTGACCGCCGAGGAAAAGATGACCGGAACCATAGAACCAGAGACAGGGCCGGAGCGTTTCACCGATACTCCGGAGAATCTGCAGCAGATGTTTCTGGAAAAGAGGATGACCGATTATATGCCGATCATCCTGCCGACCGAAGAGAAGGTCGCCGAGATGCTGAAAGGGACCAGTCACCATCCTGATGAGGTGGTCGGGAAAATGGCGGCGCATACAGCCATGCCGGGAGAAAACAATGTGGAAGTTTTCGAACATTGGTCTTATACGGTAAGAACGGTTGCCATCAACGCTGTCATGGCCGGTGCCAAACCGGAATACCTTCCGGTAATCCTGGCGGTGGCCTCGACCGGGAAAGAGGCTATTTCGGTTTCCGACAACTCCTTTACCGAAGGTCTGATTATTAACGGGCCCATACGCGACGAAATAGGCCTCAATTACGGCATAGGCGCCTTAGGGCCATTCAGCCAGGCCAATTCCACCATAGGAAGGGCATGGAACCTGCTGTCTATCAACGCCGGCAACTGCGGCAGAGTGGGGACTACCTATATGGGTGTTATCGGCAATCCCATGAACTGGAACAATGTAATCATGGCCGAAAACGAGGAGGAGTCTCCGTGGCAGCCTTTCCATGTGCGGAGAGGTTTCAAGCCGTCTGACAGCGTTGTGACGCTCTGCGAGGGGTGGGGGATCCTGTCGGCGAAAAACTCGAAATACAGCGTTTGGGAAAAAGAGATGGATTTTTCCGGGACACTCAAAAAGATCGTCAACGACCAGGATATGCTTTTCGGCGCTATGGCGGTGCTGAGTCCGCCGGTCGCCAATTTCATGAAAGAAGAAGGCTTCGAAACGGTCGAGGAGCTTGAAAAATTCCTTGCGGCGCGCCCGGAAGGACAAGGCGGTCCTCCCCAGGCGAAGATGCCGTCATGGTTTCGTCCGCAAATAAACATTGTGGTCACCGGAGGATCTAATAATAATTACTGGAGTTATGGAGGAATGGCGCCCCGTCAAAGCGTCCTGATCGATGACTGGCGTTAATAAATCAATCCCTATTGTTTTATTAAGGAGATCGAAAAAATGACTACTTGGCATGATTACTTAAAGGAGGAAGGTCGGCCTCCCAGTTGGCCCTATCCTATCCGTTTTGAAGAGGAACAGGAAATCGAGACCGATGTCTTGGTGATAGGAGGAGGTATCGCCGGATGCTGGGCGGCGATCAGCGCGGCCAGGCAAGGGCTGAATGTGGCTTTAGTGGAAAAGGGCGATACCGTCAGAAGCGGTGCCGGTGGGCCGGGATGCGACCACTGGTGCGATGCTCCGGCCAATCCTCTGTCCAGGGTTACTCCGGACGACTGGGCGCGGCATATGGCCGACCGGCCCTATAGCAACGGTATTGGCATCCAGATCCAGTGCCGGGAGAATTTTGACACTTTGCTGGAGATGGAGCAGATGGGAGGCAAAATAAGGGATACGGACGACGAATACGTCGGTGCCGAAGAACGAGACGATAAGACCAAGTTCATGATTTCCCCGCGTTACGGCACCATTCACAGCTATTTGCCAGATCCCAGAATGGGAGAACCCAATTTTAATCCCCCGGACAAACGGAACAATGTGGTGATACGGATTTGGGGGAGTACCTTTAAACCCGCTCTTAAAAAGGAATGCGAGCGCCTGGGGGTTAAGATCTTCGACCGGGTGATGGGGACCGGCCTGCTCACCGAGAACGGGATCCAGGGCGCCCGGGTGATCGGGGCTACCGGCCTGAACAACCGTACCGGCGAATTCATGATTTTTAGATCCAAGGCCACCATTTTAGCCACTGCCGGGGCCGGATCCATATGGTTGATGAGTATGGAGCATGGAGGATATTCCAACATGATTCCCCGCACGGTTTCCGGCGACGGAACGGTAATGGCCTGGAGGGCCGGAGCGGAGCTGACCAACATGGAAGCCACCGGAGTTATTATGATCGCCACCGGGTTGAAACATAAGTGGTATACCGGGGGCGGGGACGCCAGCTACGAGAATGTTCCTATCGTGGACGCCAACGGAAAGAGGCTTCCCTATCCCATACAGGGTTGGGAAGATGCCGGCGCAATGGTGCCGACTCCCGAAGTAACCGCCAAAATCCATGAAGGGATTATGAAAGGCGAATACTCCCTGCCTTTTTACGCCGATTTTCCTTCCATGCCGGAAGTGGAGAGAAACGTCACTTGGAGATTGATGCTTGGTGAAGAATCCACCACCAGGGTCATTATTGACACTTACAACCAGGCTGGCTTCGATCCCGGCCGCGACCTGCTTCAGGGCTACAAGTTTATCGAAGGACAAAGCCTGCCCCAGTGGCGGGAAGCCGGTTATGGCGGAGGCCTGCTGGTGGACTGGAACCTGAAAACATCTCTGGACGGGCTGTACGCCGCCGGGACCCAGATGTTTTCTCCCGAGGATCATAGTTATGCTGCCGCAACCGGCCGGTACGCGGGCCGAAAAGCCGCCGCTTATGCCAAGGAAATTAGCGAATCCAAAATGTCCCGTGACCAGATTGAAGTTGAAAAATCGCGAGTTTATGCACCGGTGAGGCGTAGCAGCGGTATTGAATGGAAAGAGCTGCACGCCGGTATTTCCAGGGTGATGCAGTATTATGTCAGTGAATTCAAGACCGAATCGCTTTTCCAGATAGGGCTCGAGGCTTTGCAGAAGATTGAGGAAGAGACCGTGCCTACCCTGTATGCCCTTGATCCCCATAAGCTGATGCGCAGTCTTGAGGACATCAGTCTTCTGAATTATGCGAAGATCATCATTCATGCTTCCAGGGCGCGTAAGGCCAGCAGCATCCCTTTGAATCTGCACAGGATCGATTACCCTGCGGTCGATCCGCCGGAGTGGAACAAGTACCTGACCGTCAAACTGGAAAACGATAAGGTAAAAATCGGCGAGCTTCCTATTACATTCTGGGGCGATATGCAACAGCAGTATGAAGCTCACAATAAAGACTATACCGGTGTTTACCGAAGAAAATAGATTTTGGATTGAAAGAAGCAACCTTCATTTTAGGAGGCATAAAGTGTCCAAGGAAGAAACATTCGCTATTCCCAATGTTGCCACACCCAGCCAGCCGGTATTATTCAACGAGGATGTTTGTACCGGGTGCAACGTCTGCGTGGAAGCATGCCAGATAGATGTATTTATACCCCATCCGCAGAAGGGCAAACCGCCTATTATCCTGCACCCTGAAGAATGCTGGTACGGCGGTTGCTGCGTCAATGACTGCCCCGTACCCGGGGCTATCCAGTTTAACTGGCCGCTGGCGCTGAGGGGGTACTGGAAGAATAAAGAAACAGGAAAAGTCCATCAGCTTTAGACCCCCCGGCAAAGGCAATGCCTGTAGCCGTTAATATTACAGACCGGGAGTATATGCCAATACTCCTGATCTGAATTGAATATAAGCCGCTTATGACAATACAAACCCCCAAAACAAGGAGGCAAGATATGGAAAAGAGAGGACTATTGCATATTGTCTTGTCCGTAGTTTTTCTCCTGGCATTCACGCTCCCAGGAAATGCGGAAGAAAACGCTCACTATAAACTACCTTCTCCAGATGCATCTTTCGTTGCGCCGGAGGAGATGCCCGAGCTGTTGGCTCCAAAGTTATTGCCCAACCGCCATGGCATTGAAAGAGGGATTACGGAAGGATTTATGATCCGTCAGAGTAGCATCGAAGATGGGAAGATTAGAATTCCTCCGGGCGGTTTAATCTATTTCACCTTTGGAGGAGAGGGATTTTCTAATCTGAACGGAGAACCACTTATTATCGCCGGTAAGGAAGCCATTTGGCTGGGGAAGAAGGAAGCCATGGCCATTAAGAAAGACTTTATCGTAGCACAAGGGAAGCGACCCGTACCTTTATGTGAAGAGGGCACGATTGCTCTTGCCAATACTTTTTCCATGGAAGGCTTTTTGAATGTAAGGTCGGCCGCTTTTCAATTTGTTTTTGCCAACGGTTATAGGACATGGGATTTGTCCGTTGTTATTCCCTCAGGATATGCCAGGTCAAGAAATGCTATCGCCTACGGCTATCTGCAGGGTGAAGGAATGATCACTCCCCCGCCTCTGCAGTTCTTCGGTGATCCTTTTGACGCATCCGCAACATTCTTTGTTGTTGTGGACAGTGTAACTCCACAGGGAATAAAGATCAAAGAGGCTGGAGCCCTGGACATGATCTGGTTCAAAACCAGTTATGATAAACCGATAGTTGCCAACGATGTGGCCGCCGGCCAGACCTTACAGGCCGGTAAATACCGAGTCAAGGTCTTGTCGGTCGATCCCGAACTCGGAACGGTCGGGATCAATCTGCTGGATTCGAAAGGCAATGTGCTTGCTGAGAAGACATTGGGGCCTCTGACCTTGGATATTTACAGGAACCAAAAGCATATCCTGGAGCATAGCACCATCATACGGCCGACCCTGTCTCTGGATTACGAAAACATACGTGTACAGATCAATACAAAATTTGATATGCCCTTCGGACCGGGTCCCATGAAGCTTATGAACGAAGCGGGAGATTTTGTGCCGGTGTCGCAGATGAATGAGGTCAGCTCCTTCTACGGTGGTAAAGTGGACCTGCTGATATATGAGGATGTAAGAAAGATGGAATTGCGAAATCCCTGGAGTGAAGATACAAGATTCATACTTCAGACCGCCTATATCTGACCGCTTTGTTATATGATGACCGGTCTGGCCATCGAAAACGCGGAAGCCATCACCCTTGATTCGAAAACCAATTCTTATGACGGACCCAGAGGCCTTTTTAAGATTGTAGTGGATGAATTTGACGGCAAGGTTATCCGGTCCTGGCATATCGAGGATACATACGGAGAGAAAAGCCGGAATCTTGGAGATGCGCAGTGCGGATCCCTGGATACTGTTGTGGGTGAAGTAGGTCTGTACTTAGGGGGGCATGTTATGACCAATGTCTACCACCAAGCCTTGGACAACCTTAACTAGGCAAAACCCAAATATGTCCACAAGCTGATTCAAGAAAACAAGGATCTGAAATCCGAAGTGGAAGGTGTAAAAGAATAGGCGTTTATTCGCCTTCGCCAGAATACCCTGTGGCTTGCCACAGGGATGAATGGCGTAGCGAACCGCGCCGTAGCTCACTGGGCGCCCGTCCTCCGCAGTAGCCTGTCCATCCTCCGTAGCAGGCCACTGCGGAGGACGGGCTATGGAGGATGGAAAGGCGGGTGGTTTCGGCGGAATTCCGCTTGAAACCCCGCCGCTTGCGGCGGGGAGCTTCATTAGCTTGAGTTGCGCCGTGATTCAAGATGCCAACGTTCCCCAAAGGAGAGTATTAATCAATGGCATATGGATATACCGGAAAGATTTTACGGGTAGACTTAAACAAAAAATCAATCAGTACCCTGGAGACTGAACAATACGAAGAGTATGGCGGTGGTCACGGAATCGGTTCCGCCATATTCTGGGACCTGATCGGTGATCAGTTGCCCTTTGACGCCCTTGATCCCCGAAATGTCGTTACTGTGATCGCAAGTCCTTTTTCCGGTGTAATTGTGCCTTCCGCTGCGGGACGATGCGAGGTGCAAGGATTAGGGCCTCAGGGATACCCTGTGGAATGGTTTACCCGCAGCAATTTTGGAGGACGCTTTTCAGCCCAGCTTAAATATGCCGGATGGGATGGAGTTGTCGTTGAAGGGGCATCCGATGAGCCTGTGTGGATCAATATCATTGATGATAAAGCAAAGATTGAACCCGCCGGGTCGCTGTGGGGTCTGGATGTCATGGAGACGCAGGAGGAAATCTGGAGGCGGGTGACAGCTGGCGCGAAGTCCGGCGAATGGCTGGATATCGGGGATCACTATACGACCCAGAAACCCGCAGTACTGTGCATTGGACCTGCGGGGGAGAATCAAGTAAGGATTGCCTGTTTGATTCATGATGCGGGAAATGGCGCGGGGCAGGGTGGTTTTGGAGCAGTTTTCGGATCAAAGAAGCTTAAGGCTATAAGCGTGATCGGTACTGGAAGTTTACCCATAGCCAATCCAAATGCACTTATGGAAGCCCGACTGTGGTATCGGCAATTCGAGTATGACGTTGACAATCCCAGGATGGAGAAACCTCCGGATGTATTTGTTTTTTCACCCGTCAACGATAATCCTGGGGACGATAACTTCGTGAACAAGCAGTTCCCAATTGAACCGGCACGCGCCCAGGCCTGTGCCGGATGCCCTAAGGCCTGCCGCATGCGATTGGCCGGCGGTGTCAGTAATGAGTTGAGCTGTGAAGACACCATCTGGGCGGCTATGGCTCTTCAGGGGACTCGAAAGGATAAGGAGATTGCTTGCGACCTGGTTCAGTATTACGGCATAAATGCCTTTCAAATGCGTCCGATGCTTTCATATATCCAGGCACTCTATAAACAGGGAATACTGGGGCCCGGAAAGAAGATTGAAAGTAACCTGCCAATGGAGTTGTTCGGCAGGGTTGAATTCATTCATGCACTTGTCAAGAAAATCGCCAACAGGGAGGGGATTGGCGATGCCCTGAGCGGAGGCGTGGCCAGAGCGGCAGACACATGGGGACGATATAAGGAGGATAGTGAAAGCGGACTCCTGAACCTGCCGAACTGGGGATATTTTGAGCATTATGACCCAAGGCTCGAGGTGGAGTGGAGCTATGGTTCCATCCTGGGAGAAAGAGATATTAATGAGCACAGCTTCAATATGGCCATACACCATATGCCAACTTGGACAAAAAGCGCAGATATGGATCCTGTGCTTTCTGCTGAAGAAGCAGTAGAGAAATTATCTTCGGGTGTGGCTCCATATGCAGGCGATCCCTTTATGTTCGACTACAGTGAAGGCCCCACAGGAATCTATTCGGACCATAGGGTTAAAACAATAGCCTGGCATAGGCACTACACCAGATTCTGGATACAGTCTATCCTCTTCTGTGATTGGGTCTGGCCTCGTTTTTTTACCCCCAATAGTCCTGATAAGTCCGGGCCAACACCGGAAGGGGAATCCAGGTTTTTTAATGCGGTTACCGGAAAGAATTTGAGTTTTGTCGAGGGGATCGAGATCGGACGCAAGATATGGAACCTGGACAGGGCCATATGGGTGATGCAGGGGAGACATCGCGATATGGAAGTATTGGCTGGATATGTCTACAATGTTCCTACGGAAGAGCCCTATTACCTGCCGGTCTATGAGAACGGTGCCTGGAGCTACAGCCCTTGTGTAGGCAGGGTCCTGGATAGGAATAGGTTTGAGGAATGGAAAACCAGATTCTATGATTTTGAAGGTTGGAACAGTGATAGCGGCTGGCCGAAAAGAAGCACACTTGAAGCCATGGGATTGAAGAAAGTGGCTGATACACTCCAAAATAAAGGCAGGCTTGGGTGACCACTTAAAAAGACATCTGGAGAGGTAAGAATGGACAAGGTTACGGAACAACTGTATCGCGAAAGAGAAAAAAGGTATATCGATGCCGTTCAACTAAGGATACCGGACAGGGTTCCGACCTCGGTTCATTTAAGCTACCTACCGGCTAGGTTTACAGGTATTACTTATAGTGATGCATATTACGACTTCCCCAAGTGGAAAGAAGCCTATCTGAAAACGGCACACTATTTTCAACCGGACCGGTGCGAATTCTTCCCCAATGAATCCGGCAGGGTCCTTGAGACACTGGATCAAAAATTCTTCGTCTGGCCCGGGCACGGAGTGGGAAAGAACCGTTCGCACCAGTTTGTTGAAGGCGAGTACATGAAAGCGGAAGAATACGAGCATTTTATAAATGACCAGTCGGATTTCACCATTCGGACCCTTTTGCCGAGAATGTACGGCTTACTGGCGCCGCTATCAGCTTTGCCCCCGCTTCATTCCATGCATTTTATGCTTCCCTTGCATCTTTTTGCCTTGCCGGAATTTGCCGAGATGCTCAAAACGCTATCTTCGATTTCACATGAGGCGGTGGAATGGATGCGACAGAACCAGGAAATGTTTGACGCTTTAAATGAAAACGGTTTCCCGTGTCGGATGACCATGGTCGGAGGGCCGGTGCCATTTGATATGGTTTCCGACTTATTGCGAGGTATGCGGGGTTCCATGCTCGACATGTACCGACGACCAGACAAACTGCTGGCCGCGATTGAAAGAATCTCCGATCAAACCCTCAAAGCCGTCGCAGCCGCTCCGAAACCCGACGGTTTCACGACCACCTTCATGGCCCTGCATCGAGGCGCAGACGGCTTTATGTCGCTGGATCAGTTTAAAAAATTCTACTGGCCCGACCTCCTTAAATTAGTCCACGCGCTGGTGGATGCCGGGTACACGCCTGAAATCTTTTTTGAGGGCGACTATACCCAACGCCTGGAATACCTTCGAGAACTGCCCAAAGGTAAAGTGATCGCCCGCATGGACCACACGGATATAGTTAAAGCGAAGGAAGTTCTGGGAGGACACGTCTGCATATCCGGGAACGTACCGTCCTCGCTGCTGCAGGCAAGCGATGTGGAGGGAGTAAAGAAATACTGCAAATGGCTGATCGATGTCGTTGGAAAGGACGGCGGACTGATTGTAGGACCCGCATCGGTTGTAGATGAAGTCAGGCCCGAAAACCTGAAGGCGATGATAGATTTTACCCGTGAATACGGACGTTACTAATTTCAAAACTTCGTTACATGCTACTAAGCCTTTAACTCCTACTTCTTAGGCGCATCCAATCCCCACCTTCTAAAATATTCCTCATAGAACGGAGGCTGCTGGAAGTCCGGTTGTATTGAATAGTTAAAGTTTCTAAATGCCATGGCTTTGTCAAAATGATATACCCCATCCATCAGCTCCTTCAATCTTCTGGTAGGAACCGTGAGAATCATTTCATCATCCCCAGCCCCGGCGCGCTCGAAATCACCGGGATCAGGCACCGTAATGTGGCATTCATCATTTAAAAGTGAGGGAACGACCGAATGGACACAGGATCCTATGGGATCAATGGTTGAAGTCACCTGGGTCCCATTGAGGTATCTCAAAGAAAGGAGTAAATGTCGCAGCTGTGCGGTATTGGAATAAATCATCGTGAGGTCAGGAACAAAATTCGCCGTTTTCAGTGGGCCCAAAACCATTCCGGCATACTTCCCGACGGGCAGGCGGGTCATTCCGCGCGCATGTTTCGCTGCCGCTTCTTTATCGGCCATGAAAAACGAATTGGTGAATCCATCCAGATAATCCTGAGGCGTTTCCACAAGCCCGTAGGAGATTATGGGTTCAAAGCACCAATGATCTTCGATGAACATGGCCAATGTCATTCCCTGGCGGCGGGCAAGGGCAAAGGCCTGGCACATGGCATAATGCTCGCCCCGGTCTTTTTTGGGCCGTATGGCGCCCTTGGGGATTTGGGATTCGGTCTCAAGCATCTTTATCGCAATGGGGTATGTGCTCAATAGCAACATTTTCTCGAGATCGGTGCCATACTTGTTGAATGTTGCTGTTGAAATCGCCATCTGATCACCTCCTCGTATATTTTTTGTCTGGGCTGGATCCGCAAGTACCTTTGAAGTTGTTACAACGGCTCCGGCAACAGCGGCTTTCTTAATAAAATCCCTTCGAGTAATTCTCTTTTGCATTACTTCATCGGAGTTGATGATTATTCTCCCTTTCCGTCTTGAACTCCCTGAAACTCTTTTATACCGAACGTAATCAAAGAACAGGCATATTTTAGACTCTGCGGGCTAATCCTCGGTTTGATTACAATGGATTTTCATCAACGTTCGGTAATCTGTGAAGGATCAGTTAGCTGTGTTGTCTTAATTTAGGACTCATCAATCAGCTCATCAATTTTAGTGTTCTTTCAATACAGATCATCTTTAGAACCTAATTATGTTAGATATATAAACCAATTGATGAGGACCGCATCAACCGGCAACATCATAGTGAATGAATGTTTAATTGTAAAGTCGTTTTTTAAGGAAGTGCTTAGTGAACACTTATGATACAGTACCGTTATTCTTGCGTGACAAAAATTGATTTTTCTTGCCTATTTTCTTTATATTATTTATACATCCACATCTAATAGAATCAGTTATACAATATTTATGGTAGTGACATGTTATAACGCCTTATTGAATGAAATTAGGTATAATTCTTCTTCATATGGATATCATTTATGAATATAAAAAAGGTCCATTCGGTTAAGGACTACGTAAAGAAGTAAAATATTAAACCTTATTATGAACAGCTTAATGGCCCATATAGGGCAAAATACTTAGATATCATTAACTAGCGTACTCATTAAACGGATTAACCTCAAAAAGAAGTCCTTTAAAACCAGCTAAATGTACCGGGCAGAGGCGGGGATATGGGAATCTTGTATCTGCTTATGAAATGTCACAAAAAAATGGACAAAATCATGGATTTTCTATTGACTTATCTCTTTGTTATTCCTATTTATGACAGCTAAATATTGAATCTGGATGATATTAGTTTTTTCCATACAGCATATCATTGAGTTTAGTTGACCGGCGTTTTCTAAACCGAGGCGTTGTAAAATAATCACGGACCGCTTAATTTCTATATAATATCTCAACGTGCCAGAGCATTTCAATTCGGGTACGGTGTCAGCAGGTATTCAATTGTAAAAAGTACTTAAAAGTAATCTAATTTTTAGATAAATGAACTGAAATTATATCGGAGGATAACAGTGGCAAGGAATAAATACGAAAAACTTTTTTCACCATATCATATAGGAAAGGTTCAATTAAAAAACAGGTTTGTTAAAACGGCAGCACAGACATATTTTTTCGAATCAGGAGAGAAGCGTGTCGGCAGCCTCGCCTTGGCATTCTATGAAGCTGTAGCTAAAGGCGGTGTCGGTCTTATTATAGTTGAAACACCTGCCATGGAATGGCCGTTGCTCGAAGAAGGCGATCGCAGGTTTCGCGTTGATAATGACATGTATATAGACAATATCTCTGAGTTAACTGCAGCTATTCATAAACACGATTGTAAGGCATTTGTTCAATTCTATCACCGCGGCCCGTGGGGGAAGGAATATCAATTCATAGCAGATCGTGTTGCCTCTTCAGCTGTTCATTTCACATCGGAATATGACGTTCATGAAGAAGAGCCGCCAAGGGCATTAAGCGTTGAAGAGATAGAATGGTTGGTCGACCATTTCGCCAGCTGTGCGGTACGAGTCCAAAAGGCCGGTTTTGATGGTGTTGAAATAAACGCCGGTGCTGATCATCTTTTCCATACCTTTATTTCACGTTACTGGAACAGGCGTGATGATGAATACGGCCCACAGTCGTGGGAAAATAGGATGAGATTCGTTGTTAACACCGTAAAAGAGATCAAGAAACGGTGTGGAGAAGACTGGCCGGTCCAGGTACTTATGAACGCCTATGAATTTGGTTTAGGCGATCAGGGAATAACCTGGGAAGAAGGTATTGAGATTGCGAAGATATACGAATCAATCGGTGTTGATTCTTTGCAGGTCAGGAATCATCTGGTTGGGCATCACCAGGGTTCTTACCTTCATAATGTACTCTGGTACCCTGAACTTTGCATTCCCAAGGAAGATCTACCAGAGGAGATGGACTTTAGCAATTATGGGGATCTGATCACCGTACCGTCTTCCGCAGTAATTAAAAATACTGTCACCAAGCCAACCATTATGACTACAGGCGGATTCACCGCTGATACCGCGGAAATGGTCCTTCAAAAAGGCCAGGCTGACATTATCGGTTTTAACAGGCGAGTGTTTGCGGATCCGCAGTATGCAAACAAGGCAAGAGAAGGCCGTCTTGAAGATATAGTGCCGTGTACCCATTGCGTTAACTGCGCCAAAATATATAATGAACCTAGGGAATGCCGTATAAATGCGTCTTTCGGCACTGATAAGTACGAAGTGGACAAAGCAGACAAAAAGAAAAAAGTAGTAGTGATCGGCGGCGGGCCCGCTGGGATGCAGACAGCCAGAATCAGTGCCATCAGAGGCCATGATGTGACATTGTATGAAATGGAACCATACCTGGGTGGAAATTTACCATGTGCAGCAGCTATAAAAGGTACTGAGCTCGAAGACCTTCCAGAAATCGTAAAGTGGTTTAAGACCCAGCTTAAAAAGCTTGGAGTTAAGGTCCATCTGAGAAAAATGCCTGATTCGTCTAAAATACTCGCAGAGAAACCGGATGCCGTGGTTGTTGCATTGGGAGCTGTGCCAAAGTATCCGGATATACCGGGACTTGACAGCCCTAATGTCATTAAAACAACTACTCTGTATAGGTTAGTAAAATTTGTTCTCAGATTCTTTAGTCCGAGTTTCGCAAATTGGTTTACTAAAATATGGACTCCCGCTGGATGGAATCCCTTTAAGCCTATCGGGAAAAGGGTTGTTATAATAGGTGGCGCCATTCAGGGATGTGAGTTAGGTGAATTCATGGCTAAAAGAAGGCGAAAGGTAACCATAGTTGAACCCAGTGATGAGCTTGGAGACATGCTTATCCCCGAATTTACAAATCGTCTGTTAATATGGTTCAGGAAAAAGGGTGTTAAAACATATGCAGGAGTTAAACTGGTCGAAATCAATAAAGAAGGATTAAAAATAATCACTAAAGAAGGTGAGGAAAAAACATTAGCAGCAGATCATATCATACCTATTGGATTTGCGCGAAATGTCGGCTTATATGAAGAACTTCAAGGAAAGGTGCCAGAGCTCTACGCAATCGGTGACTGCGATGATCCCGCGATAATACCTGATGCAATCGCCGCAGGCTGGAGAATTGGTAATCAGATATAGGATCAGTTTGTAGTTCGATTTTTATATCTTTAATGTGTCTTAATCCCCACCGTTTTGGACAGAAGGTGTTGTTTGGGGTTGTATTCAGAGATGTGCAGTGGTGTGTTGATTGCACGATGAACCATTAATCTAATTAAGGAGGTATGGTTATTATGAAAAAAGTATTGTGTCTTGGCTTGGTGTTTGTTTTTGTTTTCTTCTCAGCCTTTGTTTCATTTGCTGCAGAATACAATTGGGATGAAGCTGCGAACCACATGGGTGAAAAGGCAACCGTTTGCGGAAAAATCGTTGACACTTTGCCCTATTCAGGAATGACAATTCTTGGTATGGGAGCAGCGGTAATGGAGCCGAGCGCTGTGGGAATAGAAGTGGATGATTCGATTAAAGGTGATTTGGATGAGGATTTGTATGTAGGTAAGACGATTTGTGTCACCGGGGAAATCCATGAAAATCCAAACGGCGGCGGGTCTATTAAGATATCGGATCCATCACAGATCAAAGTAAAATAATGTGCTGGGCATTATGAGCAAGACCGGAAGATTTGGCAGAAGAACGTTTTAGGCAAGTCAGCGGGTACTCTTCCTAGATCTTTTCAATCAGCCTTGACCGGTTCTTAAGGGTTTTCTTAATGATTCATCCGGTTCCAAGCTGGAGGGGATTAGTTTGTCCTGGTCCTGATTTTTCCGTTTTCCGCGACTCACATTATTATAACAGCCATAATAGCTGACCATCTGTTTTCCCCTATTGGGAATATGAGAACAGCAGTCTTCGCACAGCTTCGCCTCGCCAGGCATGGAGGCAAGTGCCTCCATCCCGTCGCTTTTTGGCAGGGCCATTCCAGAGCATCGAATGATTTTTCTTTCTTGATTTAAGGGACCTGTGATTGACTATTCTTCATTCAATATCAATCCCTGCCCAGTATCCGCGGAACACTGCCTCGGTTACATGACCGGGCTTTACGCAGTCGCCGATCTCAATTACTTCAGGCGCGCAGTTGCGAAGTTTATCCACAACGCTGCGAAGCGGTTTCTGCCCTACAGCACAAATGATCGTACCAGCATCAAAAAGAATTTCATTACTATCTGTATCAGCACATACAAGTCCCTCTTCTGTGATGCAAATGCCACGCATGTCAGTCCTGCAGGTAACGTGCTTTTCAAGCTGATCAAGAAGCAAAGGCCTGTAACGTGGATTGGCGTCTGGGCAGACTTCGTGCAGCATCTCAATGACAGTTACGTCTTTGCCTTCCTGTGCCATGTGTACTGCTGTCTCACATCCCACAAGTCCGCCGCCGAGCACAACGACCTTATGACCAATCTTATCATATTGATCAGGAAGATCATTAGCTATAATTACATTAGAGCCATTAATACCCGGCATGGATGGAATGATCGGCTCAGCTCCGACAGCAATAATGAGAACATCAGGCTCAATGCTTTCTACAAGATCAGATGTAACCTCTGTATTCAATCGTACATCGACTCCTGCTTTTTCCATTAGAAGGGTTTTTGTGGCAATGAATTTGAATAGATCCTTCTTAAACGGGATTCCTTTCACTGCTTTGAGCGCACCTCCTAGCTCATCACTTTTCTCACAGAGTATTACATTGTGTCCGCGTTCGGCGGCTGTTATAGCTGCCTGCATCCCTGCGGGACCTCCACCCGCTATGAGAAGATTCTTTGGTTTGACTGTAGAATGAATAAAATTAGCTTCATATTCACTGCCTATAACCGGATTCAATGCGCAAATACGCAAACCTGTGTTCATGCGTTCGCCCATGCAGACAAAGCATCTGTAACAGCGGACTATCTCTTCGTCTTTACCCATGAATGCCTTTTTCGGCAGATAGGGATCTGCCAGAAGTGCCCTTGCCATTACAACCGCATCAGCCTTGCTTGTTGTGATTATATCTTCCATCATTTCAGGCTCATTCAATGCGCCGATAGTAGATACTGGGATAGAAACATTCTTTTTTATTTTTTCAGCATAATGCACATTTACACCGCGTTCCATAAATGCTGAAGGATGTGTCTTTTCAAAGCTTCCCTCATGAGATCCTGTAGAGACCTGGAGCAGATCAATTTTGCTTTCTGCAAGTTTCGCGAATTGAATTGCTTCATCAAAGGAATAGCCGTCATCCAGGTACTCCTCAGCGCTCATTCTCAGTTCAAGAGGAAATCCGGGTCCGACAACAGAACGTACTTTATCAATGACTTCAAGTGCCAGACGGGCTCTGTTCTCCAAGCTTCCGCCGTATTCATCCGTCCTTTTGTTGCTTGCCGGAGACAGAAACTGTTGAAGAAGCCACCCATGTCCCGCATGTATAAGCAACATTTCAAAACCTGCCGCTTTGCACAATAACGCAGCTTTCCCATAGGCTTCAATGATCTGTTCTACAATTTCTCGGGGCATTTCACGGGCAAACTGAATCCCGTCTGAGAACTCATCACTGGGGCCATAACTGACAGGATTCTCTGCGTTTGTCAGGGAATATTTCCCGCCATGAGATAGTTCCATACTGGGTATGGCCCCGTGACGCTTAACCGCGCGCGCCGCGGTTGCAAGGCTGTCTTTGGCATTCGGGGCATCCATAAGAACCTGGACAGGATAGTACTTGCCTGTTGCGCTGTGAACTATTAATTCGCTTACTGTCACGACCGCTGCCCCTCCCTTTGCACGCAGCTCATAAAATGCGTTCGCTTCTGGAGTCAGACAACTGTTAGCAGTCAGTATGGGGAATGTCATCGGTGCAGATATTATACGATTCTTTAAAGTAACATTGCCCACTTTTAATGGACTGAACAGGTTAGGAAATTTTCTTTTCATTGATTTCTCCCTTAGGTGATAAGAACTCGCTTTTTTGGGAACGGAGTATAGAAGTTTTACCCTTGGGTGTCAAAGTGATAATAGACACATGATAATGTGGGAAGAAACTATATGGGGAGATTGAGAAGATGACTAGTCGAGACAGTATTTGGTTGTGCTTAAGACCAAATGCCGATAGACGCCTTCCTTGAGTGCATCTTCACAAGGCCACTCGCCGAATTGCACAACCCGCTTGGAGTGAAATAAACGGATAGTTTCCGTGTTTAATACCTGGACACCCATTCATGGGTGTCCAGGTCGTCGGGCCTTTTAAATCTTGGAGTCCAAAAGCTTCATCAATGATACTTACCAGCACGGATTTTCAGTAGGACCGATCCATTCGGCCACCTGTTCGTTGTAAATGACGCGTTTGCTGAACAGCCATTGGCCGTCCACCTTAACCAATTCATCCTCATAGTGTCCGTACGAATTGATTTGTGCACTTCGCTCGGGATTATCGTTTCCATAGTGGAACCAGTAGGCTCTTCCTTCTGCCCTGTCTCCATCGATTTTCAGCACTATGTTGGTGATGTTGTGGCGACCCGTAGCAGGATACAGCTCCTCTTGCTCTTCTGCGGCAGGTTCGTCTTCTGCGGCAGGTTCCTCTTCGCCTTCGGGAGCGTTTTCAGACATGCCTCCAATGATTTCTCGGATTTCGTCGTGACCCTGCCATTTCATGCCTACGATATCCAGGATACCATCCTCAGTGAATGTCGATAGATAGGTGTCAACATCGCCGAAATCCAGGGCAAACATATAACGGGCCTGAAGGTCTTCGATCTGGGCACGGTCTTCAGCGTAACTGCTGACGTTGGGGTCGGCGGCAGGCGTGCAGGACATAATCATCATCACTGATGAAGCTGCGATAACACTCAATAATGTTCCCATCCCTTTTCGCATTTTGGTCCCTCCTATTATGTGATAGTTGATAAGAACTGGCTTTTTCAGAGAATTAGCATAGGAAGATAGCCCTGGTGTGTCAAGACAAAATGACACGTGTAACATTGTGGGTCAAAAGATCAGGATCTTCGAAAGGATATTCCACATCATAATTCACCCTGATCTATAACAAAAACGGTTCATCCGGTTAATGAGTACGCTAGTTAATGATATCTAAATATTTTGTGCTATATGGGCCATGGGGGAAATCAGCTCATAGCTCCCCAGTTAAATATGAATTAAAAGGCATTTAACGGGGCAAGCATAGTTCATAGCATAATGGTTAAATAGTCGATTCGTTAAATAGTCAACTGGTTAATATCAAATAGGGATTAAGGATTAAGGGTTAGGGTAAAAGCTAACAGCTAAAACCTAACAGCCTTCAGCCTAATAGACTTTATTAGTATACTTGCCCCCTCGACCCCTTGAACCCTATAACCCGTTCGACACGCTCACGGCCCTGAGCACCGTTGAAGGGCCTTGGACCCTCATTTACTTCTTTACGTACTCATTAACCGGATGACCCACAAAAATGAGGTTGAAATAATGCAGGGAATAATGTATTTAATTATATTTTTACCTGATGGTTTTAAATATTACTTCTTATTTATAAAGGATATTAGAAATGGCTAAAACAAAATACGGTCGATATGTAAAAAAACTCAAATTTAAAGGTGATACATCCGGGCTCAACAGGCAGGTGACTCAACTAAACGGGAAATCTTTTGGATTGGATTTTCATATTCAGTTTGGAACCTTTGTTGCAGCTGGTAAGATGGGGAAGGAACCCTATGGCCCGCACTCCCATGACTTTAATCAGATAATGCTTTTTATGGGAGTAGATACAAATGAGATGGGAGAGTTGGGTGCTGAGGTCGAGCTTTGTATGGGCGAAGAAGGAGAAAGATATATGATTACTAGTTCTTCATCGGTCTGGGTTCCCAAAGGGTTATCGCATTTCCCGGCTACTATTCAAAGAATGGATAACCGTTTTATATACATGGAAATATCATATGCTTCTGAATATAAAGAGAAGTCTGTGCCATTTGATAAGAAGGTTTTTGAGTCTGCGCCGATAATGGGATGGACGGGCAAATACAGGAAACACATTATGAATACCGCGTTCATTCGCAAAGGTGCCTGGATTTATGGGCCTAAGAACCGGGACGACTCAGGCGGTTCACTTGCCTTCATTTATAATAAAGACCCGAATGAATTTGAATTTCTTATTATGTGCGAGAGCTTAAAAAAAGCTCCGTACAGATTTGGTCCTATACCGGATAAGCCGCATACCCATCCCAAACCCGAGATCCTTTTTTTTATGGGGATAGATACCAATAATCTAGGCTATCTGGGGGCAGAGGCTGAGTTATACTTAGGAAAGGAAATGGAAAGACATGTAATAACCGAACCGACTGCAGTGGTGATACCCAAAGGCCTTGCACACTGTCCGCTAATCATTACAAAGATTGACAGACCATTTATACTTACAGATGTTCGGCCTTTCGGCAGCGGAGATTTTGCGCCCGGAAAACTCTAATCTATTTCCATAACGGTTGCATGGCTAAATTTGCCCGGTTATTTAGATTTGTAACAACAAATGGGATCTTAAAACGTCTAACAGTAAAAGGCAGGAGGGTATATGGAACAGGCTGAAAATGGGATGCATATCGCCATCGAAGGAGTCCGGCATATTTATAAAAAGGATACTGTCGCACTTGATGGCATTGACCTTAAGATAGGTACAGGGTTTTTCGGGATGCTTGGTCCTAATGGAGCCGGTAAAAGCACCCTTATGCGTATCATCTGTACCCTGCTGCCCCCCACAGAAGGGAAGGTTTCTGTGGGTGGTTATGATGTGGTGGATAATCGCAGGGAAGTGCGAAGTCTGATAGGGTACCTGCCCCAGGAATTCAGCGCATGGCGTCTGCACCGTGTGGCAGAGGTGCTGGATACCCTTGCAGCCCTTTCCGGCCTTGAGGAAAAATCTCTTCGTCATAAGCGGGTCGATGAAATCATTGAGTCTGTCGGCCTTAGCGATGTGGCTGACCGGAAAGTCAAGAAACTTTCAGGCGGTATGGTCAGAAGAATGGGTGTAGCACAGGCCCTTGTCCATGAACCCAGGATCCTTGTTGTGGATGAACCTACAGTTGGGTTGGATCCTGAGGAGCGTCTGAATTTCAGACAGTTAATGACCAGGCTTGGTCAGGACCGGGTTATCCTCCTTTCCACCCACATAGTTGCGGACCTGGGTTCAGGATGTTCTGATATGGCCTTGATCGATCACGGAAAGGTGGAATTCAGGGGCAGTCCATCCGAACTTATTAAAAGGGCCGTAGGTTCGGTATTTGAAATAACCATCCCCCATCAGGATGAGGCACAGGTTACCGCTAATCTGGAAATAGTATCAAGAGAGGACAGGGAAAATGAAGTTACCATCCGGGCAGTATCAAGTGACCGGAATCTTCCTCCAGGGGCAAGATTACTGGAAAACCCTACCCTGGAGGAGGCATACCTGGCCTTTATGGCAGCACGGGGAAAGAGCTTAGAGACTTCCGAAAAGGAGGTGGCATAATGCTTGATATGAAACCGGTTTGGTCTATTGCCCAGGCTGAAACCCGTGTCACAAGACGCCTTGTGCGTTACTGGGTATTCCTTTCCTTTTCTTCCCTGATTGTACTTATTGCGTTTTTATATTACTCAATTCTTCACGGCATCTTTTCAACAAATTCCGCGACCGCCGGGCTTATCTGCCCAAAGTTTCTGGTTAGTTTTATAGGAATGTACTACCTGCTGATCTATTCTGTGGGGGTGGTGTTCCTGGCATTTGATGTCAGGGCAAGGGACAGGAGAGAACGGATTATGGAAGTTCTTGATTCCCGTCCCTATACAAACCTGGAGCTTGTGGCAGGCCGTTTCCTGGGCATCCTTATCCCTGCCTGGGTGCCTATCCTGATACTGGTGGTTTTCCTTGAGCTTTTAGGACTGCTTCTTAAGGGCGTAGGTTCCCCGATCGGTGAACCTGTTGAACTGTACTCACTTCTGGCCTTTGTTTTTTTTATGAGCCTTCCATGTCTGGCATTTGTGCTATCAGTTGTATTCATGATCACTTTACTTGTACGCAACAGGTTGGTCTCGGCTGTTATTCTTCTTATACTTATGGGACTTGATGTCTGGGCAATATCAAAGCTCCCCTTCTATAAAGCCCAAATATTTGATATTTACGGGATGTTCCAGATGAATTTTCCCTCGGAACTAGTTCCCCTCATTAGCGACGCTGACGCTCTGCTGCATCGAATAGCCATACTCATTGCCTCCCTTGGTATACTGGGTGTCAGCGCTGCCGTTCATCCACGGCTTGATGACGGTTCTCGCGCAAAACTTGCTATCGTGGGAACGGCAATTGTTATTATAGCAGCCGGCCTTTTAGGTTTTGTGTATTCTAATGATGTAAAAGCTATAAGAAACCAGGAATTGTGGTATGAAGCACATGGCAAATATAGCCAGGAGCCTGTGCCTGATCTTAAAACTGTCTCCGGAAAAGTAAAGATCATTCCCGGGGAAAAACTGGATCTCGATCTCGATATCAGGTTCTGCGCGCCTGAAGATAACTCGTTAAAAAAGGCCCTCTTTACCCTCAACCCGGGCCAAAAGGTAACAAAGGTCCTTGATATTACAGGTAACCCGATAGATTTCATCCACAATAACGGATTGCTCGAGATCTCACTGCCTGAAATTCTTTCCCCCGGTGAAGAAACAGTTGTACTCCTGCATGTTGAAGGTCTGCCCGATAAAAACTTTGCGTATCTCAAGAGCGCGATGAATATTCAGGAGATGAGTGTTCTGAATAGTAACAATATTGCCCTGCTCGGAACTGAAAATATTATCTTCAATTCAGGTTTTGTTGCATTAATGCCTGCTGCTCGATGGCTGCCCGCGTCCGGGCCTGAAAAGGGACGTAATGACCCGCGAGAACGGGCTACGGATTTTTTTAATGTGGACCTTTTGGTTGAGCTTCCGGAAACATGGCTTGTTGCAGGACCTGGCAGACGACAAAAGGTGGAAGAAAGAAATGGATTTAATGTGTTCCGTTTTTCACCTCCATCTCAGGTACCGGAGGTTGCACTGATCGCATCACGGTTTGAAAGCCGCTCCTTTGAAGTGGATAATGTTTTAATGGAAGTGTTAATCTCTAAAAAACATATGAAGAACATTGAGGTACTTGCAGAGACCGGTGATAAAATACGCGAATGGGCAGGTGATAGATTAAAAGAGGCGAAGGAGATGGGATTGGGGTATCCCTACGACGGTTTTACAGTGGTAGAGGTACCGACCTGTTTACGGGCATATGGAGGCGGATGGCGGCTTGATACGGTCCAGTTTCCTCCGGGCCTATTACTGCTGAGGGAGTTATCCCTGCCAACAGCGCGTTTTGATTCGGCTTTCAGAAATCCTAAAAGGTATAAGGACAGAGAAGGAGGCATAGCCCAGGCAAAATGGGAAAGGCTTCAGACCTTTTTTAAGAATGATTTCTCCGGGGGGAATATCTTAACAGGGGCACCACGAAATTTTTTCCTGTACCAGACCTCTGCTGTGGGGCCCGAAAGCCTTGCCCTCAATTTTGTAATGGAAACACTTTCCGGGCTTCTGATCGCGGACACAAAGGGTTATTTTTCCGCGCATATCTACTCAGCCGGAAGCAAAATTAGTTCTATCATTACCTCGGTATTATTGAACTACATCCAGACCAGCTCTTTAGGTGTATCTTTTTCCGATGCTACTATCAGGGCAATGACATCACGACCTGCAGTATGGGAAAAGGCCCTCGAGGTTTCCCTGAAAGACATGGATCCCTGGAAGGACCCTGCAGATACGGTGGATGTCCTTACATTAAAGGGCTATGCCATATCCCAGGCTATACTGGATGTACTTGGCCGGGAAAAAACAGCCACACTCCTTTCAATTATTCGCAATAATCACCAAGGCCAATGTTTTTCTGTTGATGATATGATAAAGGTCGGAAAAGATCTGGGATATGACTTTAACGAGTTGTTTGGTGACTGGATTGGTAGCGCCGAACTGCCGGGCTTTGTTGTTTCCGAGGCAAAAGGTTATCGAATTCCTGATGATGAGAATGGAAGTCCGCAGTATCAGCTGTTGTTTACCGTAAGAAATGATGAGCCCGTACCAGGAGTTTTTCGTTTTGTATATCTATATCCGGGAGAATCGAATAATTTTGAACTTGCAACAAGTGAGTCCATCAGGCTTGCAGGAAAGCACTCGCTTCAATACGGCACGATTCTATCCAGGCTTCCAGACAGCTATTTTCTGGAACCGTATCTGTCGCTTAACAGGATGATTTTCCTAATAAACGTCAATTTTTTTGATCATGATAAGATTGTTAACAAGGATCCCATAAAAGGGATTGAGGAAATCCCGTGGACTCTTCCGGTTGATAATTCAATTGTTGTTGATGATCTGGATAAAGGTTTTGAAATCACAGAAGAGGAAGAAAAAAAGGGGTTGCGCTTAAAAGCACGTAATAACAGTGATGAGGAAACAGATCAAGGGCTGCCCTACATAGCTTCAAACATTTTGGCGTTACCTGTTCCCGGTGAATGGTCTCGCATAGCAGAAACAACAGCCTGGGGAACCTATCGCCATACTTTCGCGATAATAAGACCGGGTAAAGGCAGTAAGAGGGCCTTATTTTCGACCTCCCTGCCAAACGATGGCGCATGGGATCTTGAACTGCATCTGCCTGTGAAAACCGGTTTTATGAATAGACGGTATGGTACATGGTATATTACAGTAAGTGACAGTAATGGAGATCAGCATAAAATAGAGTTTGATTCAGAGGCGGGAATTCAAGGATGGAACCTGGCAGAAAAACTGAACCTTCCCGAAGGGAAAGTGACTGTTGAACTTTCTGATAGAACAAAGGGACAGCTTGTTGTCGCGGATGCAATACGCTGGACACCCTCAAAGGGCGATTAACAGAAGGAGAGCGAATGAATAAAAGACATGTCTTTTTCGGGTTGCTTATTTTGATTCTTTCATCTGTATTGGTCTGCCTTTCAGGCTGTACAGGTGAAAATCCTGTTGATGAAATTGATTTTCTGGTCCCTGTAACTGTCACGGATGTAGGAATTACCGATGTTGAGGACAGGATTACTGCAACCGGAACACTGCGCGCAAAAAAAATGGCACGTCTTGAAGTGGAGACCGGGGGTATCCTGGAATTTCTCACAAATGAGAGTGGACGACGCTATCAGGAAGGAGACAGGGTAAAGGCCGGTGATGTTATTGCCAGGATCACGGGAGAGGATGTACGCCTGGCCGCAAGAACAAAGGCAAATTATCAGAAATTTCTGACAGCAAAAGATGAATATGAAGCAGCAAAAAAACTGTACGAAGAGGGATTTAAAAGTAAATCGGAATTACTCACCAAGCAGTCCGGTCTTGAAGATGCAAGGCTGGAGTATGAACGAAGCCTGAATTCAGAAAAACGCAACCTGCTGGCTACTCCCATAGACGGTGTCATCCTCAGGCTGGCAAGGGACAGGGACAACCAGAACCAGCCCCTGGCTGTGGGTCAGTTTGTCAATCCCGGCTTAGAAGTAGCCAGAATCGCCCCTACCAGCGTTCTTATAGCGGATGTGGATCTGGTGGGTCAGGATGTGGCAAAGGTAAAGGAAGGACTTCAGGCAAGAATTCTGCATTATGCCTGGGAAAATGAGATATTTCCGGGCAAGGTAGTCCGCCTTGATCCTGTGATTGATCCTGTAACCCGGGCACTAAGGGCCGAAGTAGAGGTGGATAATAGTCAGGAAAAACTCAGGCCCGGGATGTTTGTTGAGGTGATTATAATCAAGGAACAGAGAAAAGGTGTCCCATATGTGCCCCGGGAGTCAGTAACAGACCGGGGTGGCAAGTGGGTGGTTTTTGTCCTTAAAGGCCAGAGAGTTGCTATGAAAGAAGTGGTACTGGGACTTGGTGATGATTCTATTGTGGAAATCCGGGAAGGTCTGTCAGTCGGTGAACGGGTTGTCACCCGGGGGCTTGAAACACTTACTGACCAGACCCGGGTTCGTGTAACAGGGACTACCTGATCCCATGTATATTCTAGCACGCTACGCGACAAAACGACCCGTGGCAGTAACCGTAGTTGCTGCGGCGATAGTAATGCTTGGATGGATATCCTGGAAAGAGCTGCCCCTGGATCTCCTTCCTGACATTCAGAGCCCTACAGTACTGGTCGCGATACGTTCCGGTGACCGTCCCCCGACTGAAATGGAACGCCTTTACGGTGAGCAGGTTGAGCAACGCCTGTTTACAGTCAGGGGAATCAGGGCAATCAACCAGGTGGCCAGATCCGGAAACCTTATTGTCAGGGTAACATTCGACTGGCACTCGGATATGGACCTTGCCCTTGTGGATGTACAGAAGGCGGTAAATCCCATTGCCGCAGATCCTGATGTTGATGAAGTTCTTGTCCGGCGTCAGGACCCACGCCAGTTGCCTGTCCTTTCTTTGGGACTTGTCGCCCCGGATGGAATTCCCAACCTTACTGAACTGCGCCGCATAGCAAAACGCCAGTTTGCTCCTGCCCTTGAACAGCTTGAAGGGGTGGCAGAAGTACGTGTTACAGGAGGTCGTGAAGAGGAAGTCAGGATCCTCCTGGACAGATATTTGATGGAAGCGCACGGCGTAACCATGGCAGTGCTCGAACAGCGCATTAAAGCATCAAACCTGGATATTAACGCAGGAACCCTGGAGGAGGGAGACAGAGTTTACCTTGTAAGAGGTTTATCCAGATTCAGGGATGTCAAGGATATAACGCAGGTACTGGTCAAGTATGACCGGGATTCGGAAAACAAGCAGGTTCCTGTGAGGGTCGGAGACCTTGGCCGGGTTGTTCTCGCTGAGAAGGAGATAAGTGATCTGGTCCTCGTAGACGGTCAGGAAGGAGTCAGTCTTTCCATTTATAAGGAGGCAGGAGCCAATACTGTAAAGGTTTCCCGAAGCGTAAGGGAATCCATTGAAAATCTGAACACTGATCTCAAAAATATTGAATTCAGAATAGTCAGCGATGAGGCGGCTCTGGTTGAGGATGCGATTAATGATGTTGAAGGCGCCGCTGTTATAGGTATTATTCTCGCTGTCATTGTACTGACCTTTTTCCTGCGTTCTCTGGGATCAACAATCGTGGTTGTCTCGGCAGTCCCCGTATCCCTTATGGCCACACTGTTTGCCATGCATTTTGCCGGCTACAGCCTTAACCTGATGACTCTCGGGGGAATGGCTCTTGGTGCCGGGATGCTGGTTGATAATGCCATTGTTGTAATAGAAAGTATATTTCGCAGAAGGTTAGAGGGCGATTCACCGGGAGAGGGGGCTGCAAAAGGTGCTGCATTGGTCGCAGGGGCGATTGTGGCAAGCACACTTACCACATGTGTTGTGTTTTTACCTGTTCTTTTTATTCAGGGACTGGCAGCCAGGCTTGTATCGGGCATATCCTTTACTGTAGTAGTCTCTCTTGTCGCTTCTCTTGCGGTGGCTATTTTCTTGATTCCGGCTCTCGCTGCATGGTTTCTTCCCGGACGAAAAACCAGGGAGATTGATCCGGGAAAGGCAAGAATAGAAGCTATTGTGTTGAGTCTGTTAAAACATCCCATTCTCGTAACATTCATAAGCCTTTTGCTGGTTGCAATATCAATCAACAGCCTGCTAGGCCTGGGCTCCGAACTCCTTGCCCCTGCTGATCCCAGGCAGTTTACCCTCAGGATTGTGGGTCCGCCAGGTCAGCGTGTTGAATCAACGAAAAATATGTCCGCCGTTGTTGAAGAGATAATCAGGGAAGCGGCAGGAGATGACCTTCGTACAATATTGTCTGAGGTGGGAAGGCTGCCGGAGGATGACCACTTTATACGTGAAGAAAGGACAGGTGAAAATACGGCAAGAATCCTTGTGAACCTGTCAGCAAAGGGTAAAACAGCGAGCCAGGTGGTTTCTGCCGCTTCATCAGCAGTATCTTCCCTGCCGAATGTTGAAGTTTCCTGGGAACTGGGCACGTCCGTTCTTTCACGGGCCATTGGTACTACAGGCCCTCCTGTCCAGGTTGAGATCTCCGGGCAGTCAGTTATAGACCTCAGAAAAAGCGCTGAAAAGGTTCTTGAACGATTAAGGACACTGCCTGAGCTCTGGAATGTGCGCTCTTCCTTTGAAGGTGGCGCGCCTGAAGTGCATGTCATCCTGAACCGAACACTCTGTGACGGTCTTGGTATTGATCTGGACAGTCTTGCCAGGGTACTTGAAGCTGCCCTTGATGGCCGTGCTGTCACAAAACTGTCTACCGGTGATGAGGAACGGGATGTAGTTCTTCTGATGGATAAAAAATATGTTCCCGACCTGAAATCCATCCCCTTTACTACTGCCGGTGGAGAGCGACTTACAGTGGGAGATGTCGCTGACTTTGTACCGGTAGAGGGGGCGCTTGAGATATTTCGAAGGGATCAGCGAAGGGTAGCCAGGATTACCGCGAGAGTTGCATCAGGTGTTGAGTACCCGGTTGCCAGGGCAGTTACTGAAAAGGTCATAAAAAATATTAACCTGAGTCCGGGGCTGAGTATCAAACTCGCCGGAGAAGAGGAGGAACGGCAGAAGGCCTTTAGTGAACTGGAATGGGCAGGTATAATAGCTATACTCCTCGTGTTCATGGTTCTGGCAGGCACGTTTGAGTCTCTAGTCCACCCTGTCACTGTCCTTGCTTCCATACCCTTTGCCCTTGTGGGTGTAGCAGCAGTACTTGTTCCGGGCGGTCGTCCCATTGGAGTTATGCAGTTTCTGGGTCTTATTGTTTTGTCCGGTATTGCCGTGAACGACGCCATCCTCATGGTCCAGACCGCACGTCAGCTTATGGCACAAGGCCTGGAACGGAAAAAAGCGCTGGCCAGGGCTGCGGCCATAAGGCTTCGTCCTATCCTTATGACTACCGCAACAACAGTGCTGGCCCTTCTGCCCCTCGCGATAGGCGTAGGTGAGGCAGCGCAGTTAAGGGCTCCCCTCGCCCTGACTATTATCGGAGGGGTCATCACATCAACACTGTTTTCTCTTCTTGTCATTCCTTGCCTGTATCTCCTTTTGGACCATTTGCGTATTAATCGGGCAGAATCATGAAGTGGTACAACCTCCCTGTCCAGCGTCCTGTTGCCACATCTATGCTCTTTGCCGCCATTCTTTTGCTGGGAATCGTGGGGTGGCAGAAAATACCCGTTGAGCTTGTTCCGAACCTGGAAGGTGACAAATTATACGTAAATTTTAACAGGCTCAATAGCGAACCTGAAGTCGTGGAACGGGAGATTCTGATTCCTCTAGAGGCAAAGTCGTCCGAACTCCCCGGAATGAAGGAGTCATGGGGTGAGGTCAGGGGTTCCGGGGGTTCTTTTACTGTCAGCTTTGAGCCGGGAACAGACATCAAAGTCCGTCAACTGGAAATGCAGCATCTGGCAATTGAACTTAAAAGAAACCAGCCAAAGGGAACAACAATCAGTGTTGAAGCGCAGGATTTTTCCATTATAAGTCGTTTTGTCATGGTCATTCAGGTGCTGGGCGGGGCAGACGACAATGCCCTTAGAAGCCTTGTTGAGGACAGAATACAATCCAGGGTGGCCGCTGTTACAGGTGTTGGTACTGTTTTTGTAATGGGAGGCGCGCCAGAGGAAGTTACTGTCCGTATCAATCCTGACAAATGTGCCGAGCTTGGAATTTCACCCAGGGATGTAACAGAATCACTTACCCGATCGGTTCATCGTCTCAGATTCCTGGGAGGGCTGGAAGATGAGTCAAAAAGAACACCAATAATGCTTGATGGTCGTCCAAAGGGCATCCATGCCCTGGAAGAAATAAGGGTAGCCAAGGATAAGCCTGTACTGATACGCCATGTCGCGGATGTGTCAAGAGGAACCGGAAGAACAAACATGCTGTTTCGGGTAAATAGCAAGCCTTCCGTGGGTCTTGTTGTGCTCAAGGAAGAAGGGGCCAATCTTGTTAAACTGGGCAGAGATCTCCGCTCCCGAATTGATGATTTGCGGGATGAATTTAATCCCTATGGGATTGATTTTGTAATAGGCTTTGACGGCGCTGAAGCAGTGGAAGAACAGCTTGATCGACTCAAGAAACTGGCTTTCAGCGGATTTATCATTGCCCTTGTAGTGCTTTTTCTGTTCATACGCCGACCAAGGGCGGTAAGTGTAGTCGCAGTGTCTGTGCCTGTCAGTCTTTTGGCTGCCATGGCAATGTTATACACCGGTGGTTATACCCTCAATATAGTAACCCTTATCGGTCTTGCTGTGGGAATCGGCATGCTGGTGGATAACAGCATAGTTGTGTATGAAGCGATTCAGCGCAAGCTTGAAAGGGGAGTAGAACCGGACGCGGCAGCAGGGGAAGGTGTAAAGATTACTATCAGGGCGATCATAGCCGCGACAGTGACAACAGCTATTGTGTTTCTCCCTATCGCATTTTTAACTGAGGACGCAATGATCAGAGGGCTTCTTAAGGTACTTGCCGCCGCTATTCTGTTGCCTCTGGTATCATCCCTGCTCGTAGCTGTCGGGATGGTACCTCTTTTAAGCAGAAAGCTTGCAGCTCCTGCTGCGCTGGCAAGACTCGATGCAGTCCGGAAGAGGAGAGAACTTTATGCCGGACTGGTATATCCTGACAAGTGGCGGGAACTGTTTTCAGGCCTGTTAAAGATTTCCCTTCGTCGTCCTGCCGGGTGGCTTGCCGTTATAACAGGTGCAGTTTTAATTACTGTTATCGTAGCTGTTCCATGGGTATTGGTGAGTTCAACATCAGAAGAGGCAAGTGAGGCTGATGAAATAAGACTATCCATTGATGTTCCATCCGGAGATTCCCTGGAGGCAATAGGCCGGGATATATCAGCACTTGAACAGGCGGCGCTTGAGCTTGAAGGTGTAAAATATGTTGAAAGTATTGTGCGGGAGGACAACAGTTCACTTAATATAAAGTTTGTCGACCGGGATGAACGTCCTGAAGACCTGACAGCCTATCGGGTAAGATCAAAGGTAAGAGAGGCTGCAAAAACCCTCAAAGGCATAGAAATCCGGTCTGAGGATACATCGGGAGAGGAGGGGGGATCAAGAGAAGGTGGTGGTAACGCGCAATTGTTCGGCCAGGGGCCTTCTGAAATTGTTCTTTCCGGGCCTGATACAGGTCAGTTAAAGGCTCTTGCCGAATCCATAAAGGAAAGACTGGAATCTATACCGGAGATAGGCAGACATGGTGTCTGGCTTTCAGCCAAGCCGGGGCAGGATGAAATACAGGTTGTTCCTGATCATTTTATATTGACCGGTCTGGGACTTACTTCGGATCAGATAATGCCGATGCTGAGTATGCTGAGCAGGGAAGGGACGGAGATGCGAGCCGGAATGATCCTGGACGATGGAAGAGAAATCCCCCTTACTGTCAGAAGCTATGAAACCGCCTCCAGTCGGGTAAGTTATAAGATGGAAAAACTCAAGCTGCCGACAACCGCAGGTGTCCTGCCCCTTGGGCTCGTGTCTGATGCATACAAGATGCCTCCTCCCCCCATGATCCAGCATCACAACGGCAGGAGGGAGTTAAGTGTATTTTACAGGTTCAGCGGGAGTGTGCCTAAAACAGGACCGGCAAGGGATGCACTGGATGAGGAAATTCTGTCAATGATAAGGAGCATTCATCTTCCTGCGGGGTATATCGTTGATCCGCCGGATAAGGAAGAGTCTACAAGCTGGTTCAAACGTGTTTTTATACCAATGCTGCTCCTGCTCTTTGCCGTGCTGGCTGTTACATTCGAATCTCTTACGATGCCTGTGCTTGTGCTGTTTGCTGTCCCTCTAACAATACTGGGATCAGCGTGGGCACTGGTACTGACAGGCATGCCTGCGGATATGATGGCCATGGCAGGGGCTGTTGTTCTTCTCGGACTTACTGTAAACCCGGCCATTCTCCTTGTAGACCGTATGCAGCAGAGGGTACTTACAGGTTCATGGTCGGCAGGAGCCGCTGCAATAGCAGCGGTCAGGGAAAGGGTCAGGCCGGTTTTAATGACAACATGCACCACAATCGCCGGGTTATGGCCTCTGGCCATTCCCACAGGCAGGGAGAATGAAATATGGCCGTCCTTTGCCGTAGTGGTTATGGGAGGTCTGGCCACTTCAAGCCTGCTTATCCTGCTTGTGGTCCCTATGGGTTTTGTGTTCCTGAACCGCCTGGACAGGCTGTTTGGAAGACTTGGTCCATGGATAACAGTGCTGTGGTTTGGAATGACCGCCGCGGTTATGTCTCCCCTCATTATATTTGATCACATTTCTTCCATGACATGGCAGATCATAACGACATTGCTTGTAGCCGCTGTTATTCTTGGAGTGATAGTACTTCTGTTCAGGAGATCGGATATCCCTGAACCGGAAGCAGAAATGGACATAGAGGTAAAATTCCTCCATAAGATATATGGTCGTCCGGGGCCTGTGGGTCGTGCCTGGCGATCAGGAGAACACTTCGCGGAAAGGGTCCTTGCCAGGGGAGGCAAGCCATTTTTACCCGTAGACACTATTCAACCGATTATTACAAGGATAGTACTCCTTTCAGGGGCAGGATATCTCGCCTTTTCCTTAAGCACCACATGGTGGCGTCTTGTGTTCTCCTTTACCGGCGCCGTAATACTCGGCCAGATCCTGATTCAATTGAGACGATTGAGGGGCAAGTGTGATCCTTCCGGCAGGCCTGATCCCGGTGGGATAGAACATTTGCTGGCATTTCTGGTCCCGTGGGTTGTGTTCATATTATTGGGCATTCATTATTATCTCATACCGGTAATGGCAGAGGGAAATCCTCGTCTTGCACCTCTGGCCCTGGTGCTCATAGGGGCTTTAATAGTATATATTCAAGGGGGGAGAAAGACAGCCAGAGACCTGGTTGCAGGAAGAATAACGGAACGTGTGGGCAGGGGATTCTTGCAAAGAGTAAAAACTGTCTGGCGAAGGGTAAGCAGAAGGTTGTTCAGTTTGGATCTTCCCAGGGATGAGGTGGAGGCACTCAAGAATGTCCATTTCCGCGCAGAGAAGGGGATGATAGGCATACTCGGTCCAAATGGAGCAGGTAAAACAACACTTCTCAGGACCCTGGCGGGAATACTGGTGCCTACAACAGGCGCTATAGATATTGGTGGCATATCCATTAAAAAGATAAGGAGACACCTGGCAAGGTGGATTGGATACCTGCCGCAGGACTTCGGTCTGCCAGGAAACCTGACAGGAAGAGAATACCTGGAATATTATGCCCTGCTATACGATATCGGCGACAGCCTTGTGAAAAAGGGGAGGGTTGAAACCCTTATCGAGGAGGTAGGCCTGTCTGAGCAGGCGGATAAGGAGATCAAGGGGTATTCGGGCGGGATGAGGCAGCGTGTGGCAGTTGCGCGGACCCTTCTACGTCTTCCTCCCATAATAATAGTGGATGAACCCACAGTGGGTCTTGATCCGAGGGAGCGTATCCGATTCAGGAATCTTCTGGTTAAACTGGCTGAAAACCGGGTGGTTCTGTTTTCAACTCATGTTGTTGAAGATGTGGCCGTAGCCTGTGAGAGGGTGATTGTCCTGGCCGCAGGAAAAATGGTCTTTGACGGCAAGCCTTCCATGCTGGCCAGAGAAGCGGAAGGCATGGTATGGGAGTTTAGAATCCGGGCTGGAGAGGAGAAGAACATTAGAAAAGACGCCATGATCGTGGACCAGATTCCCGAAGAAGATGGCTTCTATCGTGCGCGGGCCCTATGTTCAGAACCCCCTTTTCCTCACGCCCGCAGGATCTCTCCCAGCCTGCAGGACGGATACCTGCAGCTTGTGGGATACGGGATGGAGCGAAAGGTGTCAGGACCGAGTCATATGGAAAGTGAGTGATGAAACATTGAAAAACAGACTTAGAGGACGAATTAAGGATTATGTAAGACTTACTCATCTGTCCATCCAGTTGATAGCAGGACGCCGTTTTTATATCACAGTGCTGCTCCCTCTGCTTTGGCCGGCCTTTCAAGTGTTTCTCCTTCTCGTGGGCTGGCGGCAGTCTGAAATTGAAGCAATAGACGTCCAGTCGCTTATTGGACTGCCTCTGGTGATTTATGCCATTGGTCTTGGTATTCGGATAATAGCCAGTGAGGTGGATCGAAGGACCCTGGAAGTTGCCTATACCGTGCCTGGTGGCAGCCACAGGATCTGGCTTGCGAAGATGGCCGCATGCTTTTGTCTGCTGCTGTTCAGTGAAGTGCTGCTGGCCATAGTTACTCTTATCCTGTTCACATCATTCCCATTTGTTTCATTTTACGGCGCCTTTCAGGCAGCAGTCTTCTACATGGTCGTTGGCATGGCCTTTGCCGCGTTTTTCAGGAGTGAGATATCCGGTGCCATGGCAACAGCACTTCTTTTGACTATCAATATGATAATCGGTTTTGGCAGTAAGATGCGTTTGTCTCCCTTTTTTAATCCACTGGCAATGGATTCGAATATGACAGACGTTTCATCCTATACGATTCAAAACCGTATCCTGTTTATTATAGTTATTTCAGCAATTACTCTTCTCACCTTTTCCCGTGTGGAAAGACGGGAGAAGATGCTTGGGGATTGAGGAGGCATTTCAAATGGAAAAAGGGTTTTCATTTAAAAAGCTTGTTTCACCGTTTCTAATTTCAATGATATATGGATTATGTTTTATGGGGGGATGTTCACACGTGAAAGATTGGTATGAACCTTCTCCGGAATTCTTTGTTCCTCAGGAAGAGGTAAGACAGATTGATGTCATTGACTTAGAAGAAGCAGCAGAGGATAAACCGTATACAGTGGATGTGATTGAACCGGAAGCATCCCAGATCGAGCTTTCCCTTGAAGAATGCCGTGCACTTGCCCTTGAAAACAATCTGGATCTTCGGGTGCAGCTTATCAATCCCTCCATTGCCAAGGAGGGGATCAGTCAGGAGGAGGCAAAGTTTGATGCTACCTTTACGGGTAATGTGAACTATGCAAAGACTGACACACCCACCGCTTCAACGCTCGATATAGCGGGATCCAGCGTGGACAGCACTTCCGTTGACTTAGGTGTAAGCATTCCACTCAGAACAGGGGGAACACTCTCCTTTGACATTGCAGACCGGCGGATGAAAACGGATTCTCTTTTTTCAGTATTTAATCCTTCCTATGAATCAGACTTTTCTGCGTCCATAAGTCAGCCCCTGCTTCGCAACAGCGGCAATCGGGTGAATACTCACAGCATTCGGGTGGCACAATACAACAGCAGTATAACAGATGCCAGGACCAAGCTTGAGGCAATCCGCATAATCGCCAATGTGGACCGTGCCTACTGGAGGCTTTACGGTACGCGAAAACTTCTGGAGGTCCGCAGGAAACAGTATGACCTTTCAAAGGCCTTATATGAGGAGACTTCACGTTTTGTAGAGGTGGGAGAGAAACCCAAAATTGAGATGATCCGGACAGAGGCGAGTGTAGCAGACAAGCTTGAAGCAATTATAAAGGCTGAAAACGATGTTCGGGACACTGAAAGGGACTTGAAACGCATGCTCAACAAGAAAGGGCTGGGCATGGAAACAAAAACGGTCTTAATCGCGTCATCTCCGCCGGACCCTGTCAGATATGAAATTAACAGGAACAGGATGGTGGAAAAGGCCCTTGAAAACCGGATGGAGATGCTGGAGCTGGAACTGCAGATAGCCCAGGACAGCAGTAACATTGACTTCCTTAAGAACCAGACTCTTCCCCTGGTAACACTGGAGTACAGATATAATATAAATGGTCTGGGTCCGGAAAGAACCGACTCATATGACCTCCTGTCCGATAATGATTTTAATGATCACCGGTTCGGTCTTCAGGTATCCATACCCATTGGCAACAGGGAGGCAAAAAGCAGGCTTCGAAAGGCAGTGTATGAACGTGCCCAGAGACTTGCCAGCAGGGAGAGTAAAAAGTCTGAAATAAAGTATGAAGTGCTAAACCAGATTGACAAACTCGAGGCAAACTGGCAGCGTGTTCTGGCCAGCAGGCAGACAACCATCCTTAAGCACGAGCAGTATAGGGCGGAAAAAAGACAGTTTGAACTGGGCCTTGTTACATCCACGGATGTCCTGAATGCTCAGACAGACTTTGCAGACGCACAGAGACTGGAAATCCTGGCCCTTGCGGAGTATCAGATAGCACTTATAGACCTGGCATATGCAACCGGAACACTCCTCGGTGCCGCGAAAGTGGAATGGGCTCCTGTTGTTCCGAGAGAGTGAACCGGTAGCCGCGACTCATCTTACGGATGCCCTAAATACTTCTGAGAAATGTCCACTGGAGATCTTCCTTGTCCCCGCTACTCCAAGCGCATGAATTTGTAGCGAACCGCCATGTCTCCATAGGACATCTTCCCCTCTGGTGAAGGCGCCATCTCCATTCCCGGTATGACCATTTTGTCGTATTGCGGGGCCAGTATAAGAGTGTCGTTCCCTTCCATTTGACACCCGAAGGTCATTGATGATCCTCCCTGCATCATGTTTGGAATCATGGCAACTTGATGATGGACCACAAATGTGGATCCGTCATATTCATAGGTTCCAGCATCAGCCATGAAACCGGCGACGGAAGGGGCAGATTCTCCTTCCGGAGACCCGGCTCCCCAGCCCGGGCGCGGTTCCTGAGAAAAATCGCGGATTGCGCTGTAGTGCTTCTCCATTACAAAAAGCATAAACGCCTGGGGCACGGTGGTTCTTTTATTCTCACCGATGCCGACCTCCATTTCTTCGATCGTCCAAACCCCCTGGATTGTCGGCGCCGTGTCTTCAATTGTCGCCGCGGTATCTTCAACTGTCGCCGTGGGTTCTGTGTTACAGGCCATGAGCAACGACAGGGCTGAAATGAGACAAATGGATAGTAAAGTGCGTATCATGGTAAACCTCCTTTTGGATTGTATCCGGTATCGGACACAGTTTTAAATATTCCCTTTGCCGTTTGAAGAGTTACTGTTTGGGCATGTCTTTTGGCAAAGGGATTTTCGGGCAGCCGTTAGGACACACGGTTATGGTGTGAACATAACGAAGCTTTCCGTTTTCCAGCCGAAAGGTGTGGGCGTCGGGCAAACCATCGGCTCCGCCAAAGTCCAACACGCCTACAACCGCCCCCATATCGACATCGACAATATAGTGCCGGTTTGTCATGGGGACGCCTCCTCCCTTTGGGACCCCGACAGTACAGGAAGGGTTAGGGTCATTTTGGGGATTGGTATACGCGCCGCCCTCAATGCGGACACAGGGGATACCCCAGGGCACCTTGGAGAAGGCGGAGTAATCCTCAAATATGTCGAAGTAGTCGCTGGCGACTTGGATCAAAGTCTGACGGTCGGTGCGCTTATCGGGAGGAATGATGTCCCATTTTTCCGTCGACGAATATTTCAGATAGTTTGTGGCGTCAAAAAGCCAGTCATCCTCATCGGTGACCAGGCTCTCAACCTCCGCGATTTTGCCGTTTACAACCTTTAAACGGGTCCCTATGACATAGGGGTGGCTGCTGCTTGTGTGGATAATTTCTGAAAAAGTCTCGCAAGTGTCCACGTCGAAGAGGCTGCGTTGGAAATCAACGATCAAGGGCGCCTGCCATATGCCTTCTTCAAACGCAATCTCCTTCCTGTTTTCAATATACTTCGCATCGGTGGCAAGAGGCATCAGGGATGGATTGCCTTTCTCCAGGGCATCCAGATATTTATCGACGGTTTCCTGAAGGCTTTTCCGGGTGCATCCTGTTGCTTCAGGAGTCGACAGAACAGTTTCTGCATGAACCGACGAGACACTGAAGAGCAGCACAAACATAGCGATTATCCGAATCATAAATCCTCCTTATATTATGTATACAATTTTCCTGGGCCAAGAACGCTGCCTATGGCCTGCCCGTAATCTGGTTGAAACTATAATAAATGGCTCCGTTCATCGCGGTTTATTATCGTACCTTGATAAAGAAGGTTGCAATAATGCCAATTAAGCATATAGGAATCATCCAATACCCTCCGGTTACATATGCCGCTATATCGACACCGGTGGGAGTAGCAAGTTGGTCCAAAATCTTGCCGAATAGCGAGGGGCCTATATACATCCCGATATTCTGGCCTAAAGCTGCTACAGCCATGCCGATTCCGATGAATTGAGGTTTTCTCGCCACCTCCGGAACAGACGCGAGAAGAACAGTAGCCAGAGGGCCGCCGACAATGCCGAAAACAAACAAATATAACGGGATCATCAATCCTGTCACCTTAAAGATGAAAAGAAACATTACCGTCATCAGGATGTATGGAATAAGAATCATGATCTTGCGTTTGCCCAAACGATCAGATATATAGCCGCCGAGAGGTGCGGTAAAGACAGAAGCTAACATTATGAAGGCGGTAATGAAAGAAGCGTTCAGGAGAAAGCCTTTTTCGAATGTCAGTAAAAAACCACGTTGGGTTTCCAAGAATGTCGGAAGAATAGATAATATTGCCATGACAACCAGGTTATAAATTCCGAACGAAATGCTTATCATCCAGAGGTCCTTATTGGCCATACCCTTTGCCAGACTGGGTGCTGTTTCTTCTTGTGTTGCGGGGCTTGGTGCTGGAGGAGCTTCATACATTTCATCTTCTCTGGGCATTCGAAACAGAATGGCAAATAGAATAAAAGCCAATGCCGAAAAAGCGGTGGCTGCCCACCACACAGCCTGCCATCCATAGGCCACCGTGATCTTCGGGGCGAAAAAAAGGGTGACGATGTTTCCGATTCCCACGCAACTCGCCCATAATCCCGTCGCCAAGGCTCGCTTTTGCGCCGGGAACCACAAACTGATCGTAAACGGCGCCGCCACCATAATCAGGCCCATTCCCACGCCTTCGATAAAACGTCCGATGAAAAGCAATGTGGTTGTTGACGCAACCGCGCCCAAAACCGAGCCGATCGTAACAGCGCCCACTGAAAATAGACCTGTCTTTTTGATGCCGAAACCCTTCAGAATATATCCTGCCGGTATGGCAAGAAGGATGCCCATTATCGAAAAGCTGGACATTATCAGCCCTGCTTGGGCGTAATTCAAATTGAATTCTTTTATTAAAGTAGACATCACAGGCGGCACTTTGAATAAATTCAGTGTCAACGCCAGAGTGGCCATGTAAATAGCGAATAAAATTACCCATGCATATCCAGGTGTTCTTGGTATGGCATTCGGAATGTTTGTGGCTTGCTCGTCCATAAGATCCTCCTTCATCAATCGATTTCCGGGCCTCTTAAGGCGCTTCAATCGCGAATTGGTTTAGCCTCCACCTATGTATGGCATGTGGATAATGTCTCCCTCTCAAACCTGCTTTACGATCGACACTGTTGTTATTAACAAGACCGTGACATGTATCTGTTTCGGCAATTTCAATATTTCCATAATTTGGCCTGGTGTTGCATTATCCGGAAAACCCCATTCTTTGTGTTAACGGATTTCTCCGAGGACTGTAAGTGACTGCGTAGCAAAAAATAGATGTTAACGATAGTACGCATCTCAGTTGGATTCCACACAAGCAAGAGTTGCTCTTTTTACCAGAAGTTGATAGGAACTCGATATTTGCGATCGAAGTATATTCACTTTCGCCTTGTATGTCAAGACCTGATTCACCCGCTTAGGGCACAGATCCTGACCCTCCATTCGATGCTCGATTATTTCAAGTTGAATACTTTACAAACCTCTGTTCAAGCTACAAATGAGGACGAGCATTAGGGCCACAATCCCCACTCTTTGAAGTAATCCACATAGAAATCAGGCTGACGGAAATCAGGCATCATGGTAGGGGGAAAGGCACTCTTATAAGGCAAGGAATCTTTGAAGTGATCGATTCCTTCCATCAGGTCTTTGAACAGGTTTCTGGAGTTGCCTTTGCCTAATTGCCATGTCTTCGCAGGAAGGGTAAGGACAATCTTGTCTTCACCAACCATTGCCCGTTCACGTTCGCCTAGGTCGGTGACGGCAATCGTGGCTTCGCCTTTTAGCAATGGCGGCACGGCGGCTCTACCGCAGGAGCCAATACCGTAAAAACTAGAATTAACCATGTATGCCTCTTTATACCCGAGCGCAAGGGTTAGATATCTCAATTGATCTGGATTACAATAGATCATGACCAGATCCGGACTAAAATTGACCGTGTTCGCTGGGCCCATGGCCATACCGCTACCTTTGTATTTCTCATATGGGAGGCGAAGATCCTCTTGGGCATGCTTCGCGGCCGCCTCCTGATCGGCGATCAGAAAAGGGAAGGTGGTGTGCCCAGCCAGATAAGTCTCGGGTGGTGGCCTTAGACCGAAAGCTATCACCGGTTCGAAGCACCAGTGATCCGTATCGAACATGGCTATAGTTTGTCTTTGGCGACGGGCCAGGGCAAAGCCCTGACACAGGGCAAGACGCCCGTCTATCTTGCTTGCAGGGTCGCTCGGTCTCCTTGCTCCCGCAGGGATCTCACTTTCGTCTTTCAGCATTTTTATGGCTATTGGAGATGACTTCAGCAACAATTGCTCCTCAAGGACCTTTCCATATTCATTCAATTCGTTCACTGGAATTGGTATAGGCTCATATGCACCTTCTTTGTTATAATGCCTGCTGCTACCACTAGCCTGCGCAACACCGGAGAGCGCGCCTGCACCGGCCAGGGTTGCACTAGCTACAACGGTTTCCCTGAAGAAATCCCTTCGCGTCATCCCCTTCTGGGGCTTTTTATCAGAGCTCATGCTACTCACTCCTTTCTTAGTTGAATTCAGCCATGTCTCTCTGTTTAGGCCTTTTGTTTTCCCGGTGATTTTCACCTGGTTTGTTTCGATTTGGCTCCAAGGCCCGACTAGGTCTTATTCCCACTGATATGCAACCATAGGGTAATCTAAATACCCAGGCCCCCATTCCTGGATTGCGCCGTCATAGAGCTTAACATCTTTATATCCCAGTACCTGTGTCAGCACAAACCACCATGCGCTGCCATATCCGCCCACACCGCAGTAGACGATTATTTCTTGATCCTGGTCCCCCCCAGGTCCACTGATTGCACCGGATGCCATCTCCTTAAGTATTGCTGTATCCTTATAAGTATAATAGGCACAAGTTCCATCTTCATTCGCATGACAATCCCAAATCCAGGGACCAGGTAAAGATCTGGCCGAGGGGATATGTCCTTTGCCCGGCGTGTAAGGCTCAATCCTTTCACCATAGTAAACATCAGCGTCTCTGGCATCGATAATGATTTCCGAAAGGTGACTTTGAACATATTCCCCAGAGACAATCATTCCCTCATTTGCATCTCCACTGTAGGTTCCCGGAGACACGTGAGGTGAGTCACCCTGTGTTGTGGGTTTGCCCTCTGCATCCCACTTGGCATATCCCCCATCCAGAATGGCCACGTTGGAAATTCCCGAATAGATGAGGGTAAAGGCAACCCTTGTCGCGTTAGAAAGACCATAGTGGGGTGCTGGGTCTCCAGGATCTGGATCGCTAACAATCACCACCCTTGAATCGTGCTCTATCCCCAGGTTTTGGATGGTAAGGTTTAGATCACTCATGTCCGGCACTTCAACCCAAAGGCGATTTTCAGTCTCGCGCCATTGAGTCCCGATAATCCAATTAGAAATGGGGCCGGCGGAGGGATCAAAACCCGTTGCAAAAGCCTCATTGATTGAGTCGGGAATGTGACCCGATCCATAGGCAGCCGGGTTTCTGATATCAACGATTACAAGGTTTGGTGATCCGAGATTCTTCTCCAACCAGTCAGTGGAAACGACAGGGTCGATCGTTCGGCGCCGATCCAAGGCAAAAGCAGAACCTCCGAGGAGAAATGATGCAAAGATGATAAACATAGGTAAAACAAAAAGCACTTTGAG
Source organism: uncultured Desulfobacteraceae bacterium (assembly GCA_964418945.1). GTDB lineage: Bacteria > Desulfobacterota > DSM-4660 > Desulfatiglandales > HGW-15 > CAYUYB01. The sequence continues at coordinate 278 of CAYQNR010000004.1, read as the reverse complement.
TTGTATCTCCATGAAGAACTCCTATTGCCGATAGATGAAGGTGAACAAATAGAAGGTAGATTAGGTTGTGCTATAGATTATCTTAATAATTACAAAGTTAACCTAATTAGTTAAAAAGGGACTGGATCTAATTAAGCTGAATACCTGTCCCATGTCAAGGGAAATCGGCTTGCCCTGATCCACCATATAGATATCATCTGCCATTCGACAGGCCGTTCGACAAGCCGTTCGACAAGCTCACGGTCCTGAGCACCTCGGCTTTGCTCGGTGTCGAAGGA